>CAYVGQ010000082.1:2051-6055 GCA_964450295.1 uncultured Phascolarctobacterium sp.
ACGGGCCACTACAGGCTATTGCTATTAGCAATGATGCTAAAAGTTTAGCAGGTATAGAAGCCCCTGCTGTTACTCCTGACGGAAAAATTATTGGGGCTTACAAGCTGCATATTTGGCAGCGTTAAAAAAATTGAGGTACTTTTATGATTTATAATTTTTTATATTACTATAGGCCATATAAAAAAATACTTTTTGGAGTGATTCTAGGATCGCTTGTCGCGGCGTTGTTGGATTTGGTATTCCCTATGATGGTTCGCCAAATATTAAATGAGGTACTGCCACAAAGAAATATTCACAGATTGCTACATGATTCAGAAATACTGTTTGGTTTGTATTTGGTAAACTATGGATTATTATATATAATCAATTATTATGGACACTTAATGAGTGCTAAAATAGAAAATGATATGCGTCGTGACTTGTTTGATCATTTGCAGAAAATGTCTTTTCGTTATTTTGATAACGCTAAAACTGGACAGCTTTTATCACGTTTAACTGGCGATATAACAGAAATAGGAGAATTATCTTTTCGGGGTCCTAATGATGTTATTGTTTGTTGCGTTACTATGATTGGAACAATAGGTATTTTATTTTGGATGAATATATATCTTGGGATTTTGATTGCTTTGCTGTTAGTTAGCAAAACCGTGCATACCGTATATGTCAACAGAAAAATGAAAGCAGCGTTTCGTGCAAATCGGATTAAGAGTGGTGAAATACTGGTTAAAGCTTTTGCACAAGAAGAGTATGAACTTTCAAGGTTTATGAAAAAAAGTATAGACTATCTTGAAACAAGACGTCGTTCATATAAAATATTGGCATATTTTTCGGGCAGTGTAAATTTTTTTACGAACATCACTAATCTATTGATTTTGACCGGTGGTGGTATTTTAATAGCGCATAATAGATTAAATTTAAGTGACTTTATCGCTTTTTTATTATATGTTAATTTATTTATGAAACCACTTTTGCGCCTTACCGTTTTTACAGAAATGTATCAACGTGGAATGGCGGGATTTCAAAGATTTTATGAAATTATGCAGATACAGCCAGAAATATCAGATTCAGTAGGAGCAGTAGACTGTAAAAATATTCGTGGAGAAATAGAATTCGATAATTTGGTGTTTGGTTATGCTAATGACAAAAAAGTTATCAAGGGATTTAATTTAAAAATAGAACCTGGCAAAACAGTTGCTTTTGTTGGAGAAACAGGAGCTGGGAAAACTACTATTGCCAGCTTACTGCTTAGATTTTATGAGCCGTTGAGTGGCCGGATATTAGTTGATGGAATTGACATACGAAATTATAAGCAACAAGAATTGCGTCGTAACATTGGTATAGTACAGCAGGATGTATTTTTATTTTCTGATTCTGTAAATCATAATATTGCTTACGGACGTTCTGATGCTAACCAGGATGAGATAAAAAAGGCAGCCAAGATGGCAGCAGCGGATAAGTTTATCCAAAATTTACAAGATCAGTACGATACTGAAATTGGTGAAAGGGGTGTAAAGTTGTCAGGTGGACAAAAACAGAGACTTGCTATTGCAAGGGTATTTTTAAAAAATCCGCCAATCGTAATTTTAGACGAAGCTACTTCTTCATTAGATAACCGAACTGAAAAGTTGATACAAGAATCGTTAGATAGGTTAGCCGAGAATAGAACAACGCTTATAATCGCACATAGAATGTCAACAATAAAAAATGCTGATCAAATAATCGTATTAGATAATGGTGAAGTGGCAGAAAGCGGTTCTCATGATGAATTAATATTAAAACAGGGATTATATTATAACTTATATAATGCTCAAAAAGAAAACTAAAATTATTATCGGTCTGTAAGACTTAAAATATGCCGAAGCTTATATTGACAGGGCACTTTACAAAAAAGACAGTTTTATTAGTTTAAAAAACTGTCTAAAATTTAACATAAAAAGTATTAATTTCAAACTTTTTTATTGCCCTTCTTAATTTAAAGTGATATACTATCAATCAGTAATAAAACTTAATAATTGAAGTTGGGGTGTGCATACTTAATAGATAAATTGGTTCAAAGCCAATACGGTCACGCCGCTGTAATGCAGAGCAATCCTCTTATTGCCACTGGGAGACTGGGAAGGCGGGGAAAGTGATGAAGCAGAGTCAGAAGAACTGCCCCAATTTTCTACTGTATCCAGCGAGTGACAGGAATAGGTAGTAGTTAATTTGAACCCTTTTTTGTATATTTTGGATGCAAAGGGGGTTGTTTTTATTTGTGTTTAATTTATTGAGTTAGCATTGGAAAACTTAATAAAATTTGGTATTATTATTAAAAAGAAAACTTTAGGAGGCATTTTTGATGGAAGCAATTAAGGAAGTCATTGAATATTTTCATAAAGGCGGGTTAGTAATGTGGCCTTTGCTACTATGCTCTGTGCTAGTAGTTACTATTGCTATTGAACGTTATCTATATTATAAAGTCGCTGATTCCGGCTCTTTGTTTACTCAAGAATTCTGCACTTTGATGGGGCAGGGCAATGTTGTTGCTGCAAAAGAAATGGCTGGAAACAGTGCCGGTGAGTGCGCTCGTATTATTTCGGAAACAATGTCTATGCCGGGTAATAATGCGAGACATTCTGCGTATATGGAATCACAGGCCGGTTTGGTTATTGCTAAATTACGCAGTAGATTAAATTATCTTGGCGTTATTGTTACTATGTCTCCTTTACTAGGTTTATTGGGAACAATTATAGGTATGATTGGCTCTTTTAGTATTTTTAATTTGCAAGAAGGTCAGCCGATGGCAATTACAGGCGGTATTGGCGAAGCATTGATTGCAACTGCAAGCGGGTTATGTGTTGCAATTTTGTCTTTGTGTGTGCATTCTTATTTCGCTCAACGCCTTGATACCTCTATTACTAATATGGAACAATGTTTTTCGGCTGTGCTGGAGGCGGAAAGCAGGGAGGATAACTGATGAAACTGCGAGATAGCAGAGATATGAAACAACCTGAGCTGATGATTATTCCGATGATTGACATAATGTTTTTTTTATTGGTATTTTTTATGCTCAGTACCATGTACATGGTAGACTTAAAAACGATTCCGATTAAATTGCCTAAAGCAGAACATTCAGCGGTCGATACTCAAGCAACTTTTGCCGTTTCTGTAAAAAAAGATGGCAGTCTTTGGCTTGGAGATAAAAGAACTGATATAGCAAGTTTAACAATGCAGGCGAAGATGGAACAGAAAAATAACCAGAGGTTTTCTATAGTTATTCGTGCCGATAAAGACGCTGATTATGGTAAGGTTATTACACTGCTTGACAGGCTAAAAGGAGCTGGTATACAACGGTTTGGTCTAGCAACAGATGTAGGAGCTGGTGAATGATGGATGACTCCAAGAATAGGTTCCGAATAGGTTTTATTGGTTCATTAGGTTTTCATTTGGTTCTTTTTTTACTCTTAGCTTTTGCCGGACTTTTTACTTTCGGCCATGTAGATGATAAAATCATTGAAATAGCTGTATTTGGTGGTGGAGGAGGCGGTGGAGGCGGCGGTGGAGGCGGTATTAAGCCTTCAGATGTTACTGAAGCCGATCTTGCGGCCGCAAAAGCTGCAGCACTCCAAAACAAACCAAATACTTCTATGCAGAGTCAGGGGAATAAAATATTTGAGCAGTCAAATCCTGATGACATAGTAGAAAAAACAAATCGCCTAGATTCGGTATATGAACAAACGCAGCAATATTCTCAAGAAAATGCAATATCTGCTGAAGCGAATCAACAACAAAGTAAAAATATAGCCGGTGTTGATGTAAAAGAAAACACAGGTTCTGGTGGTGGCTATGGCACTGGTCAGGGTTCGGGTTATGGAAGCGGTCGTGGACCAGGAAGTGGTAGTGGTTCCGGAAGAGGAAGAGGATGATCGCGAGGATCGCCAGGGTCAGCAGAGCTCGGACCCGGGGGTCCTTGAGCCAGTGCATGACGTTGCGGAACGTCGACTGGTTCTCGGCCTGGTTCTCAC
>CAYVGQ010000083.1:0-5963 GCA_964450295.1 uncultured Phascolarctobacterium sp.
CATTGACAGAGCTTGATTTGGAAATGGCGGTAACTACTACTGTAAAAAAGGAGAGAATTTGAATATGAGTGGGCATCTTAAACCGATAAAACTGGATAGCTATAAACCTTTGCGAGAACTGGTATGTGAAAATATCCGTCAGGCAATTATTGATGGAACTTTCAGCCCAGGGGAACGTTTAATGGAAATTCAATTGGCAGATGAAATGGGTGTCAGTCGTACTCCCGTCCGTGAAGCAATTCGAAAATTGGAGTTGGAAGGCTTTGTTGTTATGATTCCCAGACGCGGCACCTACGTAGCCGATATTTCTATTAAAGATATCAATGAAGTATATGAGATTCGGACTTCACTGGATGTTTTGGCCGCCGGGCTTGCAGCAGAGCGTATCAATGAAGAGGAACTGGAAATACTGCGGCGTTTACTGGTAGAAATAGGATTACATATTGAAGCAAATAATATGGAGAAAATTGTTGAAGTTGACATTGCTTTCCATGACGTTTTATATCAGGCCAGTCGTAACGAAAGGTTGCGTAATATCATTAGCAATCTGCGTGAACAGATTACTGTTATACGTGGCAGATCTATGAAGTATCCGGGACGTTTAACCGATACGATGGAAGAGCACAGAGCCTTGGTAGAAAGTATTGCGGCGCGAGATGTGGAAAGAGCACAGAATGCGGCGCGTATTCATTTGGAGAATGCCGAGCACACTTTGCTTAAAGAGATGCTGGAAAGCCATAATGAAAATAAACATCAAGAAGAATAAGATTGAAAGAGGTCAGTGTTTATGTATAATGCGGTAATTTTGGCCGGTGGAAAAACACCTTGGCTACAAAAAACCGTGGGAACTAATATCAGAGCGTTGGCTCCTTTAGGCGGTCGCAGAATCATTGAATATATTATTGCCGCTTTAGATCAAAGTGGCATGGTCGGCAGGATTATTGTTGCCGTGGACAGAAGTCAGTGGGAGGCTGCCGTGCTGCCGCCCAGGGCGGAACTGGTAAGTGTAAGCAGTAGCTCGATGCCTGAAACGGCTGTTGCGGCAGCAGAGGTTTTGCCGCCGGACGGTAAAATTTTGTTTGTCTGTGATGATATTCCGCTACTTTCGGCAGCGGCAGTACGTGATTTTCTGCTACAAGCAGAACAGAGTAACGCCGATGCATATTATCCGATTATTCCGGCTGCAGATTGTGAAATCGCCTTTCCCGGTGCTGAACGTACTTATGTTTCCTTACCGGATGGGAAATTTACCGGCGGTAATATAATGCTGCTGAATGCCACCATTCTTCCGGGCGGTCTTGCAACGGCCAGAGATATTTTTGCCAGGAGAAAAAAGCCTTTAGAGCTGTGTGCTTGGTTGGGCTTTGGATTTGTTCTGAAATTTTTGTTGCGCCGTCTGACACTTGCTGATGTGGAGCAGCGAGCATCTAAACTACTGGGTATTAGGGGTAAAGCTATCATCTCTCATTATCCCGAACTTGGGATGGACGTAGATAAGGAGGCAGATTGGCAGTTGTTAAAACAATATTTTAAGAATAGAAAGTAGAAAAGAGGGGGGCTATGGCTCGAGTCAAACGTATGGAACGGGTGGTTGCTCTAACAAAGCAGCTTGTAGATTATCCTTACCAACTATTTTCCTTTACTTATTTTTGTAAAATATTTGAAGTTGCGAAATCAACTTTAAGTGAAGATGTTGTGGCTGTGCGTGCAGGTTTGGAAGCATATGATCTGGGAAAAATTGAAACCTTGGCAGGCGCTAATGGCGGCGTGCGCTTTATTCCCAACCATTCTGAAAAAGCAAATGCAAAATTTTTGCAAGAGCTGGCTGTGCAGCTGTCAGAACCTGATCGTGTTTTATCAGGCGGAATGATTTATATGACTGACCTGCTTTTTAAACCGCAGATTGTTATGCGACTGGGTGAAATTATCGCTCAGCGATGGCGACATTTGGAGCCGGAGTATATTATGACGGTAGAAACTCGAGGTATACCGCTGGCTGTTTTTGTGGCTAGGGCCTTTAATATACCGGTGGTTATGGCTCGCCGAGTAGGGCAGATTACCGAAGGATCTACTGTCAGTATCAATTATGTCAGCGGTTCGTCTAAGCAGATTCAAACGATGGCTCTGCCAAAACGTGCTTTGCCCGCAAAAGCAAGAGTTTTGATAATAGATGATTTTATGAAGGCTGGCGGAACGGCGCGTGGCATGATCGAACTTGCGGCAGAAGTTGGAGCAAAAGTTGTCGGTAAGGCATTTTTTATTACTACGCAGGAACCGGAAAAGAAAATGATTGATGATTATATTGCGTTATTTTGTTTAAAAGGTATTGATGTTGAAAAACGGACAATTGACATCAGTCCGTTGTGAGAGGATGCAAAAATGACAAAAGATAGAGTTGTGCTTAAAGACATAGAAGCAGCGGCAAAACGTTTGGCTGGTGTTGTCCATCAGACCCCTTTGGAAACAAGTCGTATCTTCAGTGAGATGACCGGTTACGAAGTCCTAATGAAGCTTGAAAATATGCAGCGCACAGGATCTTTTAAGGTGCGCGGTGCTTCTAACTGTATCCAGACCCTGAGCAAAGAGCAGCAGGCTAAGGGAGTTATTGCCGCTTCAGCCGGCAACCATGCACAGGGCGTGGCGTTGGGGGCGCAGACAGCAGGCATAAAAGCTACTATTGTGATGCCGGAAGGGGCGCCTTTAGCCAAAGTTGAGGCTACTAAACGCTATGGCGCCGAAGTGGTTTTAAAGGGCAGTGTTTATGATGAGGCTTATGAAGAGGCGGTGCGCCTGCAGCAGGAAACAGGAGCAACCTTTGTGCATGCGTTTGATGACCCGGCTGTTATTGCCGGACAAGGAACCATTGGTCTTGAAATTTTGGAGCAATGCCCGGATATAAAAGCAATCGTTGTGCCGATTGGCGGCGGTGGCTTGATTGCCGGAATTGCTACTGCCGTAAAAACTCTTGCTCCGCATGTAAAGGTCTATGGAGTGCAGGCCAGTGGTGCGGCGGCGATGTATTTGTCCAAACATGCCGGCAAATGGGTGGAAACTCCGGAAGCACATACTATCGCTGATGGTATTGCTGTTAAATCTCCGGGGCGGATTACTTTTGATTTGATTCAAAAATATGTAGATGATATTTTTGTCGTTAAAGATGACGATATAGCGGCAACCATTCTCTTAATGATGGAACGAGCGAAAACAATTAGTGAAGGTGCCGGTGCTATTGGCTTAGCTGCTATGCTGCACGGGAATATTCCTTATGCCGCTAAAACAGCGGCTGTTATTAGCGGCGGTAATATTGATGTCAATATGATTTCGCGCATCATCGAAAATGGTCTGGTAAAATCCGGTCGCCGCGTCAAGTTACTTACGCATCTTTCAGATCGTCCGGGAGAGTTGCGCCGTTTTGTGTCATATATCGAAGAATATAAAGCTAATATAGTTTATGTTTATCATGAACATGCCGGTCGTAATCTGCCAATCGGGCAAACCCAGGTAGAAATGGATCTGGAAACCCGTGACCATGCTCATGCGGAGCTTTTGGTGGCAGCCTTGCGTCGTGCAGGTTACCGCGTAGAATTGCTTTAAATTTCAACAAATATCATTTGCAAGAGAAGCGGAGGCTTATCAATGTCAGAATTAGTAGCAGTTATTTTAGCGGCGGGTAAGGGGACGAGAATGAAATCCAAGCTGCCAAAAGTTTTGCATAAAGTAGGCGGCAAGCCTATGTTGCAGCATGTCTTAGATGCTGCTGAAGTTGCAGGCGCCGCCCGTAAAGTTGTTATCGTAGGACACGAAGCGGAACTTGTCGAAGCTATGGTGGGGGAGCAAGCACAGATTGCTGTACAGGCAGAACAGCTTGGGACCGGGCATGCAGTTATGCAAACAGAAGCGGCGCTAAAAGATTTTTGCGGTACGGTAATGATTATTTGCGGGGATACGCCACTTTTAGAAGGAACAGAATTGCATAAATTTTATGAAGCACATTTGGCATCTCAAGCGGCGGCAACAGTCTTGACGGCTGTTATGGAAGAGCCGGCGGGGTACGGCCGTATTTTACGTGACTCGAAGGGAAATGTTGCAGGAATCGTAGAAGAAAAAGACGCGTCTTCGGAGCAAAAATCTATTAAGGAAATTAATACGGGCATTTATTGTGTGCAAGCACCATTGCTTTTTGAGGTGCTGTCCACCTTGACCTGCGATAATGCGCAAGGTGAATATTATTTGACAGATGTGCTGGCAAAACTTAATGCTATGGACGAAAAAGTTGGTGGCGTAGTTACGGCTGATAGCGATATGATCATGGGCATTAATTCGCGGCATCAATTAGCGGAAGCTGAAGGTATTATGCGTCACCGGGTTTTAGAAAGATTGATGGACAGCGGTGTGACGATTATGGATCCAGTCAGTACTTTTGTTGAAAAAGATGTTGAAGTTAGTGCTGATACCATTATTTATCCGTATACATGGCTGGAGGGAACTACAAAAATTGGTGAAGATTGCCAAATCGGACCTAATGTCCGTCTGAGCAATGTCAAAGTCGGGAATATGACAGAAATGCAGTTTGTGTACGGGCACGACTGTGAAGTAGGCAATAATGTAGTTGTCGGACCGTATGTACATTTGAGGCCGGATACTGTGATTGCAGACAAAGTTAAGATAGGGAATTTTGTGGAAGTGAAAAACTCTCATATTGGTATGGGCAGCAAGTTGCCACATCTCAGTTATATCGGTGACAGTGATGTAGGCGGTGGTGTAAATATTGGTTGTGGTTGTATTACAGTTAATTATGACGGGAAGAAAAAGCATCGTACTGTTATCGAAGATGACGCTTTTGTAGGGTGCAACAGTAATATGGTTGCCCCTGTTACCATTGGTGCCGGTGCCTATATCGGTGCCGGCTCGACGATTACGAAGGATGTTCCTGCTAATGATTTAGGTGTTAGCCGCGCTAAGCAGAGAAATATTGAAGGCTGGGCTAAAAAATATCGTGAAAATTGATTGTGCAGAAAAACTGGCTTTAGTACTTGTGAATTTGTAGTCTATAGTTGTATACTATTAATGACTAACTAAACCTTAAACATTCTTGGAGGGATGGGACAATGTTATCAGATGAAAATAAACTCAGAATTTTTTCCGGTAATGCCAATCCTGATTTGGCACGAGAAATCGCCGCTTATTTAGGTACTACTGTTGGCGATGCCGTTATTAATCGTTTCAATAACGGCGAAGTACAGGTAATGATCAACGAAAGCGTGCGCGGTAAAGATATTTTCATCGTGCAACCGACTTGTGGCCCATCAGTCAACGATAATGTGATGGAACTTTTAATTATGGCAGATGCTTTTAAACGAGCTTCGGCCTGCCATATTACGGCTATCATTCCGTATTATGGTTATGCGCGCCAAGATCGTAAAGCTCGTGGCCGTGAACCTATCACTGCTAAGTTGATGGCAGATCTTTTGGAGTCGGCAGGTATTACCCGCGTGGTAACTATTGATTTGCATGCTGCACAGATTCAAGGGTTTTTCAATATTCCTTTCGATCATATGCCGGGAGGCCCCATTCTGGCGGAATACATCAAAGGAAAAAATTTGGAAGATATGATTGTGGTTTCACCTGATTTAGGTGGTGTAAGTCGTGCTCGCGGCATGGCTGAAAGACTGAACTGTGGTTTGGCAATTATTGATAAACGTCGTCCGGAGCCCGGCGTAGCGGAAGTTATGAATTTGATTTTAGCTGACGATATGGTAGATACGGCCGGTTCTTTAGCAGAGGCAGCACGCGCGCTTAAGAAATTTGGTGCAAAGGAAATTTATGCTTGTTGTACCCATCCGGTTTTGACAGATCCGGCACTCAGCCGTATCGCACAGTCGGATATTACTGAGCTGGTAGTAACCAACACAATTCCTTTGCCACCCTCAAAAAAACATCCTAAAATTAAGGTGCTTTCGGTG
>CAYVGQ010000084.1:0-918 GCA_964450295.1 uncultured Phascolarctobacterium sp.
TCCGTTATTGGTGTTACAGGATATGAATTTGTCAATTACCACGAACATGCCATTTCCCGCGGCAGTGATGCTAAAGGCATCTGTTATATAGAATTGAAGAAACCGGGCAATGGGCATATATTCGGTGTGGGCATCGACAGTAATATTAACGTAGCGGCTTTATTAGGCGTACTTGGTGCTATCAATAGAGCTGAAAAATAAATAAAAAGACCGTTCTTTGCAGAGAACGGTCTTTTTTTGCTTTTTTGCAAAGCTTGTTTTAGAAAAGTTCACAAAGGTTTTGCAGGAATATTATATGAATAACACTTCAAATGTTATAATATATATCATAATAAGTCTTAAAAAATTGTTTTATTCAGTAATGACAGGCAGTTTTATTGACAAAGGGGCTGAGTCTTGCTAATATTTACTTAGATAGTATGAACGGTCAGCTTTAGCTAACCAGAAATCCGCCGTAAGCAGTAGTACTGCTTACGGCAGCATATTAGAATTTAAAACGGAGGTATAGATTATGGAAAAAGTAAGTATGTATATTGTGGGGATGAAATGTGCTGGTTGTGTTGCCGGCGTAAAAATGGCTTTAGAAGATGTACCGGGCGTAAAAAATGCAGCAGTAGACCTGGACCAGTGTATGGCAGTAATTGAATACGAAGCTCCGGCGACCTTAGAGCAGCTTGAGAATGCTGTTACAGATGCCGGCTTTACTGTTGAAAAATAAAAATATGAAAACAGTAACTATTAAAATTGCAGGGATGCACTGCGCCGCTTGTTCTAATGGCGTTGAACGTTCGTTAAAAAAAGTCGCCGGTGTAGACCGGGCCGAAGTAAACCTGGCAACTCAATCAGCTTTGGTGCGTTATGATGAGCAACAGGCAAATCTGGAGCAGCTGGAAGAAGCTGTTACTAGAATGAGCTTTT
>CAYVGQ010000084.1:928-5951 GCA_964450295.1 uncultured Phascolarctobacterium sp.
TCCGTAATACATGATGAGCCCGGTCAAGAGTCAACAGCGGAGCAACGGGCGGAAAAAGATGCTTTAGATCTAAAAAAACGATTGAAAGTGGCAGCATTCTTTTTTGTGCCTTTGATTTATTTAGCGATGGCACCCATGGTTCCCGGAAATTTTTTGCCGGTGCCGATAGACCCCGATACTATGGGGGCGGCGTATGTTCTTGTGCAGCTCCTGTTGACGCTGCCCATTTTATATGCAGGTACGCCTTTCTTTAAAAATGGCATTATCAGCCTCAAAAATGGCGTACCGTCCATGGATACGCTGGTGGCTTTGGGTACGGGGGCGGCTTTTATTTACAGCAGTTACTCTACTTATGAGGTGCTGACAAAAATCAATCCGCATGCCGTACATAATCTTTATTTTGAATCAGCCGGCGCGATTTTAACCTTTATTTTATTCGGTAAATTTTTAGAGATGCGCGCTAAAGGCGAAGCCGGACGCGCAATCAGCAGTCTTTTAAACCTCGCCCCGAAAACCGGTTTTATTTGGAAAGACGGCGAAGAGATAGAAATACCGCGCGAGGCCATTTTAGCCGGAGATATCGTCATTGTTCATCCCGGTAACCAGGTTCCTGTAGACGGCATTATCACCGAAGGTAGAGGCAGTATCGATGAATCGATGCTGACAGGCGAAAGTATGCCGGTCGGAAAAACTGTCGGTGAAAATGTTTTTGCCGCCACGGTTTTGACAGACGGTTATCTGCGCTTTAAAGCAGAAAAAGTTGGTAAAGACACCATGCTGTCACAGATTATGCAGATGGTGGAATCGGCACAGGGCTCCAAAGCACCGATTGCGAAAACGGCGGATCAAATTGCAGCTGTTTTCGTACCGGTAGTTTTGGTAATTGCCCTAGTTGCAGGCTTAAGCTGGTGGTTTGTCGGTGCCGGCAGCAAATTTGCCCTGCAAGTATTTGTGGCGGTTCTGGTCATTGCTTGTCCATGTGCTTTAGGACTGGCAACCCCGGCGGCAATTATGGTAGCCGTTGGTAAAGGAGCTGAAAAAGGCGTTCTGTTTAAAAATGCTGAAGCTTTGGAAATGGCACATAATGTTACAATGGCCGTATTTGATAAAACAGGAACGATAACCAAGGGCAAACCAATCGTGACGGATATTATCGGCTGGAATGGCGCTAAAGAAGAGGCCATTACCAGATTAGCGGCGGCGATTGAACAGGGATCGGCTCATCCGTTAGCGGTAGCCATTAAAGAACGTGCTGCCGGTATGGAACTGCCTACTTGCAGTGATTTTAGAACTACTGTGGGCGGCGGCATTTCAGCGCGTTGTGAAAATACTAATGTGCGACTGGGCAATTTGGGCTTTGTTAAACCGGTAGCGATGATTTCTCCTAAAGCTATAGAAATTAGCGAAGAAATGTCGGCTTTAGGCAAGACAATTGTTTATCTGACGATTGGTCGTAATTTATGTGGGATTTTTGCAATTGCCGATACGCTGAAGGAAGAAACTCAAGAAGCAATGCAGAAACTGCACGAGCTGAAGATACGTACGGTTATTCTGACCGGGGATAATAAAAGAGCTGCGGCCTACATAGCGCAGCAAGCCGGTGTTGATAAAGTATTAGCAGAGCTCCTGCCCGGACATAAAGCCGAGCTGATTAAGAGTTTTCAGCAGAGTGGTGAGGTTGTCGCTATGATTGGCGATGGCATCAACGATGCCCCGGCACTGGCACAGGCAGACCTTGGAATTGCCGTTGGCGGCGGCACTGATGTGGCAATTGAATCGGCTCAGGTGGTATTGGTAAACGGAGATATCCGTAATATCAGTACGACACTGCGTTTAAGTAAAGCAACGATCCGTAATGTTAAAGAAAATCTTTTCTGGGCTTTTGGCTACAACACTGTAGGTATTCCTGTAGCGGCCGGTGTCCTGCATATTTTCGGGGGGCCGTTATTAGATCCGATGATTGCGGCTGCGGCAATGTCGTTAAGCTCTGTTTCGGTAGTAAGTAATGCTCTGCGTTTAAAACGCTTTAAATGATCTAAACAATACAATATAGTATGCAGCAAAATAATAAATGTAGTCTTGCTTAAAAGCAGCTGGTTTTAAAAAGCCAAACTCCCCGTTTACAAATTTGTAAACGGGGAGTTTGGCTTTTCTTATTTTTTTTCTTGAACCGGTAACTGCGTTAATAACTCCAAGTTAGAGCCATCGGCAAAAACTATGTTGGAGAGGGTCGTTTTACAGTTCATATTTTTTAAGTCACTGTGCATAACTTTAGCGTCATCCATCAGATAGGGATTCAATTCCCAGTTGAATTTATAAACAGCACTCTGTTGCGGTGCTAAAACTTTATTGCTGGCAAAGTTGCCGCTGTAGAAAAGTTCATTAGTAGGCGAATATAATTCTATAAGTCCGGCAAAATATTGTACTTCTTTTGCAGTTGTATTAGTCAACTGCAAATCTGCTTCCAGCAGGCGAATTACACCCGAATAAGTTACAGAGGTTATTTGTATCTCTTGGGGCTGAATCGTTACTGCCGCGTCTAATTGTTCTTGAATAGGCTCATTAAGCTGTGCAAGCTTATTTTGTAAAACCTGCTCTCGCTCTGCAATTAGGTCTTGTAAATTATCGATTTTCAGCAATTGCCAGCTACCATCAGGAAGTTGCCGCAACAAAAGTTTTACTAAAAAGTGCTTATCAAGCTCTTTATCTAAAACCTTAATCGTTACAAAAGCATTAGTACCGTCCTTTTCTACGTTTTCTATACCTTGATACCGCATGGAATTGACCCCAGTCTTATTTTTAAGATTGTTGACGACATCAACCCCATTGTTTTGCAACATCGGAGAATCGGCATCGCTGGGATCCTGCTCATCCATGGTGCCACCGTTAACGTAGTTTCTGGTCTGATCAATCAATATTGGCACGGCGACGCCCTTAATATTTTTTACCAATGCCGCCAAAATTGGGCTGGCTAAACGCTCAGAACCGAAAGAAGCAACAATGCTATCATCGTAAGCATTGCCATACAGTGTTTCTAAATCGACATGCTTGGCAAAAGTAGCAAAATCGTGTTTTTCTGTAGCTGTACCAATCAGTCCCAAGGTGTACTGCGGCGTTTTAATCCAATAGGAAAAATACCATGTCAACAGCGTAACTGCGGCAACTACAGCGCTTAGTAGCAGATATTTTATTTTTTTTACTTGCATAATCTTTCCTTTCTAAAATAGCATAATTAGTATAAAGATTATTATACTACGCCTTGGGTAGGATGCAACATTTTTCGAATATTTACCTATAAATATGGTAAACTTTTGCATAAGCCTCACAGCGATTATGAACAGATAATATATCGATGCATCTAAAAAATATTTATGTAGACGGTGAACTAAGCGAGTTGGTAACTACTTAGGGCAGGCTATTATTGGAGAGCAAAACAAAAAGGATTTCGCGAGCCCGTTTGGTTCTATATTAAGATTAAAAAATGTCTTGGCTGCTTTTGATAATTTTGAAGATCAGGCTATATTATTAGACAGAGATTTTCAGGATTAACAAAGTCTTTATATTGATATCTACCAATATTTTACAAAAGATGAAAATACTGACAAAGAAAATATTAACGATGATATAGCGTTTTGGTGGGGGCAGAGCCGAAAAGAAAGGGGGAATTATTGCAAAGCTGAAAATTTTTTTGAAAAATATTTTGGATTGGTGTAATTTAAAAGACGAAAAACACTCAACTTTTTTATTAGTTGAGTGTTTTTAAAATGCTTTGACAAGCTGGGGCAAAAAATTCTGCGTGTCGCAACTAACCAGTTTATAGGTAATGCCGTTGCGTTCGCCTTGATAGACTGTTTTTGCATCGCTGCCGTGAATATGTCCAAAGACGCAGTGGGTGACTTTGTAGTGTTCCAGCAATTCGCTAAAACCGGAACCTTCGCCGCTACCGTAAAGTGGTGGATAGTGTAGTGCGGCAATAATTTTGCTGTAGCCCGCTTGTTTGGCTACGCTTAAAGATGCTTCTAAACGCAGTTCTTCGCGCTTATAAATAGCGGCGTCGCTTTCGGTAAAACTATCCGAAGCCGGTAGCAACCAGCCTCGACTGCCGCAGATGGCGGTGTCAGCGCAGTTGTAAAAATTATTTTGTAGAAAGCTAAATTTATTTTCTGTAGCGAGTTGCATTTTTTTTAAGGAAGTCCACCAGTAGTCGTGATTGCCGCGCAGTAGGATTTTTTTCCCCGGTAGGGCAGCGATCCAGTTTAGATCACTGAGCGCTTCCGGCAGCTTCATCGCCCACGAGGTATCGCCGCAGATGATGACGGTATCGTTTTCTGTAATAAGCTGGCGCCAGTTTGCCTCAACTTTAGCTGCGTGATTTTGCCAGTGCTCGCCGAAAACATCCATCGGTTTGGTGGGTGGGTATCCGGAGAGGTGCAGGTCGCCGATTGCGTAAATGTTCATTTATTTTGCTCCGTGTCAGTAGTTATGCTTAAGTTAATGTTAGCTTATTTGACGGACGATTGCAAGGATTTGCTGTGGTGCGAACCTGAGAACCCGGCAGAATAAAAAACTTGTAAGTCCGTAAATTTGTGATATAATAGATAAAGTATTTGCAGAATGGATAAATTCAGCGAAGCGGAATAGTAGCCAAAGACCTCTTTTACAGAAAGTTGACGGTAGTTGCGAGTCAATACTGAGGCTGAGTGAACTCGCCGCCGAGAAGCCGCGTTAAATGCGCGGACGCATATCCGGCGTTAAGGGGTTTGAGTGGCCGAAGTTTTCGGCAATCAGGGTGGTACCGCGAAAGCTATTTCGTCCCTGGCCTAACAGCCGGGGACTTTTTTATTTGCCGCAGCGAGGTGGCAAGCAAATTTTAGGAGGTTATATAAGAATGATTGAAGCCAAGTATGCTCCTCATGCCATCGAAGCAAAATGGCAGAAATATTGGGAAGATAACAAAACTTTTAAAACTGAAATTGATAACGAAAAACCTAAATCTTATGTGCTGGAAATGTTTCCATATCCT
>CAYVGQ010000085.1:0-2091 GCA_964450295.1 uncultured Phascolarctobacterium sp.
AATTAACTGCGTGCCGCTTATAAAAAAATGTAAGTGTCGCTCCCTTCACGGGGGCGTGGATTGAAATATCGGATTTAATATCATCGTAATCAAAATAAGTGTCGCTCCCTTCACGGGGGCGTGGATTGAAATCACAAAAGGGCCCTGGAGTTGAGATTCCCCTTGGGTCGCTCCCTTCACGGGGGCGTGGATTGAAATTTGAAATACAAAAAGGTTCTATAATAAATATAGGGGTAAGATGGATCACCAAATCCATCTTACCCCTATATTTGACATATAACAATTGATCATTAGGACTTTTTATAATTACTTGCTCTTAGGAAGTTCGGTTAAAAGTTGTAGCTTACCATCGTTTCCGAAAGTAACAGAAGTAATTGTGACCTGCCATTTTACATTGTTGATATCACTACGTAATAAACGTACAGTTTCTGGCTTAAACTGGTTAAGGCTGAAAAGTTTATTTGAAATCTTGCTCTGTTGTGGTGCAATATCAATATACTCATTAAATTGGCTACGTTGCATAAGCATTTCGTCTGTATCAAAAATTTCTACGAAGCCTTGAAGTTCAGTAATAGTTTTGTCGGAGGTGTTCTGAATTGTGAAGATGCTTTGCATCGTATAGGAAGGAAACCAACCGCCACTGGAATTAATGGTAAGTTTATTGGGTATAGTTTTTACAGCATTATCGAGCTCTGATTGTACTTTGCTGTTAAGTTTTTTTAGCTTTTCTGTTATAATTTGTTCGCGATTTCTTAACAGTTCTTTTAGATTAGTGATTTCGCTCAGTCTCCAACTGCCATCTTCCAGTTCGTACATTTTTACTTTAAGGATAAAAGTATGTTCTAACTGCCTGTCAAATAACTTAACCGCGACGGACGCTGTCTTTCCAATCTGTTCGATATTTGCAACGCCTTCATAGCGCATGTTACCGAAACCGGTTCGTTCCTTAAATTGTTCTGCTAACTGCTGTCCCTCGTTTTTGGGGTTGGGAGTAGAAGATGAGGCGGGAAGATTTTCAGTAGCATCGGAGCTGTCAGTATTTGCCAAATCAGGCTCCTGTAATGAACCAGTTTCAACATAGTGCTTTGTTTGGCTGGTCATAATAGTAACAACAGTATTTTTTAAACTCTGAACGATCCCAAGTAAAAAAGGATTGGCCTGTTTGGGATCGCCAAAAGCATAATATAAAATATCATTATACGCATGGGCATATAGAGAATCTAAATCAACGTGTTTTTCAAATTTATTTAGGTCGTGCTGCTGCACAGCTTCATGAATTTTAGTAAAAGTATATTGAGGCGTCCGCATCCAGTAAAAAAAGTAGAAGGCGGTGCCGATGACGATCAAAGCTGCGGTAATAAGTATATATTTTTTGCTGTTTTCGCTCACCTGAACTCTCCTTATTGATAATTTTACTATGTTAATTGTAAGGATAATAAGGAGGATTGTCAAATTGAAGGGTATTAAAAATATTTGTAATAAAATCAAAGCGTTGTCTTTGTTAAGGGAAGGCCGCTGCAAAGAGTTCTTTCAAAGTCAGAGACTATTTTGCATAGAAGAGTAGAAAGCACAGAGCAAAATGAATCGACCCCCAAAAGTTAGACCTAAAAATCTAACAATTGGAGGTCGGTTTTTTTATATCTATTCAGCTAAGATATTGTGAAATATTACTCTTGTCCAGGGACCTTGAGGACGGCACCGGTTGCAGCGGAGGTGACCATAGCGGCATAACGAGCCAAATATCCGCTTGTTACTTTAGGTGGCGGACAGCTCCAAACTTCGCGGCGTTTGGCAAGCTCAGCATCTGTTACTTTGACATTCAGAGTGCGATTGGGGATATCGATTTCGATGATATCACCGTTTTGAATTAGAGCAATATTGCCGCCTTCTCTTGCTTCCGGAGAAATATGACCGATACAGGCTCCACGGGTAGCACCGGAAAAGCGTCCGTCAGTGAGAAGGGCCACGTCTTTATCAAGACCCATACCGGCAAGAACTGAGGTGGGATTAAGCATTTCACGCATGCCGGGGCCGCCTTTAGGTCCTTCGTAACGGATAACGACGACGTCTCCTTTTTCAATTTGTTTTGCG
>CAYVGQ010000085.1:2101-3856 GCA_964450295.1 uncultured Phascolarctobacterium sp.
CAAATAGCGGCAATTGCTTCGTCTTCGGAGTCATAAACTTTGGCAGGACCGGAATGAACCAGCATTTCTTCGGCCACTGCGCTTTCTTTGACAACGCTACAGTCGGGAGCAATATTGCCTTTGAGTACGGCAATGCCACCGGTTTTACGGTAGGGGTTTTCAACACTATGGATAACGTCCGGGCGGGTAATTACTGTGCCGGCAAAGTTTTCACCCATGGTCTGACCTGTGACGCTGTGAGCATCTTTATGGAGCAGGTTCAATTTACTGAGTTCATTCATAACTGCGTTGATACCGCCTGCTTCATTAAGGTCGATGATATGATGACTGCCACTGGGACTAAGTTTGGTGAGGTAGGGAGTTTTTTTACTGATAGAGTCAAAGAGTTCCAACGGTAATTCGAGACCGGCTTCATGAGCAATTGCGGGCAAATGTAGCGCAGTATTGGATGAGCCGCCGATTGCCATATCTACAGTGATAGCATTTTCAAAAGCGTCCATAGTCATAATATCGCGCGGACAAAGATTCTTTTCTATCAGTTCCATAATTTTAGCACCGGCACGTTTGGCGAGAGCGATACGCGCGCCCTGATAAGCTGCTGGAATAGTGCCATTTCCTGGCAGTCCCATGCCAAGAACTTCAGTTAGGCAGTTCATGGTGTTTGCAGTAAAGAGACCGGAACAGCTACCGCAGCCGGGGCAGGCGGCGTGTTCAATGGTGTTGAGCTCTTCTTTGTCTATTTTGCCGGCTTCAAAGCGGCCTGCTGCTTCAAAAACAGTGGAAACACTGATGTCGGTGCCTTTTAAACGTCCGGGGAGCATCGGGCCGCCGCTGACGACGATAGCGGGGATGTTAAGGCGTGCGGCTGCCATCAGCATGCCGGGCACGATTTTGTCGCAGTTAGGGATTAGAACAAGGCCGTCAAATGCGTGGCCGTTAGCCACCGCCTCGATGCTGTCTGCAACTAGTTCGCGACTGGCCAAAGGATATTTCATTCCATTGTGGCCCATGGCTATGCCATCGCAGATGCCGATAGCAGGGAATTCAATAGGTGTGCCACCCGCCGCTAAAATACCGTACTTTGCGGCTTTGGCGATCTGGTCAAGATGCATGTGGCCGGGGATAATATCATTTTGAGCATTAACTACGCCGATAAGCGGTTTTTTTAAATCGTCTTCAGTGTAGCCCATCGCATAAAATAAGGAGCGATGTGCTGCTCTAGTCGAACCGAGTTTTACTTCTTCACTTCTCATGATTTAATAACCTCTTTCCCTTTAAATAAATCTTTATTAAATAAATCTTTATCTCTCTGTCTATCCTTGTACAAGGATATTAAAAAAATTTTACAGTATTTTATGAAAAATGTCAATTTAACTGATAATTATGTAAGCTATTATTTCACTCTTTTTTTACAATCTTTTGTATTATATGATAGTTTTTCAGTAGCCAAAGGATAGCAGTGTATTATATAATAATATTAAATTTAATAAATAAAAATTTAAGTTAAGAGGTGTGATATATGAAAACAAAAATTACTGAACTTTTAGGAATTAAATATCCTATTATTCAAGGAGCTATGGCCTGGACTTCTGACGCTAATCTGGCTGCTGCTGTTTCAAATGCCGGCGGAGCTGGTATTATTGCTACAGGTGGACGCAGTGCTGATTGGACGCGCAGTGAGATTCGCAAGGCAAAATCTTTAACGGATAAGCCATTTGGCGCAAATATTATGCTCATGGCTCCTAATGTTGATGA
>CAYVGQ010000085.1:3866-5934 GCA_964450295.1 uncultured Phascolarctobacterium sp.
GTTGTTTGTGAGGAAAAGGTTGTTTTTGTAACCTTGGGAGCAGGTAATCCCATTCCGCATATTGCAAGATTCCACGCTGCTGGCATTAAGGTCATTCCTGTCGTTCCCAGCGTTAAACTTGCTCAAAGAGTTGAAGCGGCTGGCGTTGACGCAATGGTCATCGAAGGCATGGAGGGCGGTGGGCATATTGGTCAGCAGACTACTATGGCTCTGATGACAAACGTACTGCCGTTAGTTGCGAAAGTACCTGTACTGGTTGCAGGCGGTATTTCTGATGGTCGCGCTCTTGCAGCGGCGCTTTTAATGGGAGCAGATGGTGTGCAGATGGGTTCGCGTTTTATACTGACAGATGAATGCCCAACGCACCCAAGAACCAAGGAAGCGATTATTAAGGCCACGGACACAGATTCTGCTGTGACGGGGTTTTCGCGCAATAATGCTGTACGTTGCTTGAAAAATGAATTTACTAAAGCATATCTGGCTAAGGAATGCAGTGGTGCTCCGCAGCAAGAGCTCGATGATCTGGCAACCGGAACAAATCGCATGGGCGCGGTTGATGGAGATATCGTACACGGAGCAGTATTAGTAGGGCAGAGCCTGAATGTATTAAATGATATTTTGCCGTGTGCAGAGATTATGGAAAAATTGATTGCGGAAGCAAGAATGACTTTAGCTAACGCTAAAAATATCATGCTGTAAGCATAACATTTAAATTGAAAGCGCAGCCGAGTAGATTACTTGGGCTGCGTTTTACTATATTGTTGCTTTAATGGTGAAAAGCGTTTGAATAAATAAGGGTTATATAGTATAATGTTGTGGTAAAATTATCTTGCAAAAATGTGAGTTTTAAAGATTTAGGAGGAATTAGACAATGTCCGGACATTCAAAATGGGCTAATATTAAACACAAAAAGGGTAGAGCCGATGCTGCTCGCGGTCAGGTTACTACTAAAATCAGCCGTGAAATTACTATTGCTGTAAGAATGGGTGGGCCCGACCCTACCGGTAACATGAAGCTGAAGTTGGCTTTATCGAAAGCTAAGGCTAATAATATTCCTAAAGATAATATCCAGCGCGCGATTCAAAAAGGACAGGGTGCTACGGATGCTTCTAATTATGAGGAAATTACTTATGAGGGTTACGGACCGGCCGGTGTGGCCGTAATGGTTAGCACATTGACCGATAACCGTAATCGCACAGCTGCTGATGTACGCCATGTTTTTTCGAAATACGGGGGAAACATGGGTGAAACCGGTTGCGTGAACTGGATGTTTCAACGAAAAGGCGTTTTTAGTATTGACGGCGAAGCGGGTTATACGGAAGATGATTTGATGCTGGTGGCTTTGGAAGCCGGCGCCGAAGATGTTAAAAGTGAAGACGAAGGTTTTGAGATTTTGAGCGCGCCTGAAGATTTTGATTTAGTGGAGAAGGCTCTTGCCGAGAACAATATCGAAGTTATGATGTCTGAGATTGCCATGCTTCCGGATACTGTGGCGGAGCTGGCTGAAGAGGATATAGTCAAGGTTCGTAAAATGGTTGACGCATTAGAGGAGCTGGACGATGTGCAGGACGTTTATATGAACGCTGATCTGCCGGAAGAAGACGAAGAATAAAGTATGCGGCAGGCAGGCTGGTAAGGTCTGCCTGCTTTCTATCATCAGGAAGGAGCAAAGCGATGCTTGCAATTGGAATTGACCCTGGCACTGCTATCTGCGGCTTCGGCTTGGTTGAAATGGTAGGAAATAAACTGACCCCTATCCATTATGGAGCTGTGTTTACCGATAAAGATATGCTACCTGAGCTGCGGCTAAAAAAGATTTATGACGAACTGAGCGTTTTACTAGATCAATACCGACCGGATGTGATGAGCGTTGAACAGCTCTTTTTCAATCGCAATGTAACGACGGCGATAAGCGTCGGTCAGGCACGTGGCGTAGCACTTTTAACTGCTGCTAACCGCGGCATACCGATTACGGAATTTACACCGATGCAGATTAAGCAGGCGGTGGTGGGCTATGGCGGGGCAAATAAGGAACAGGTTACCTTCATGGTACAGCGTCTTCTAAATA
>CAYVGQ010000086.1:0-5927 GCA_964450295.1 uncultured Phascolarctobacterium sp.
ATTCCTTATGGTTTAAGATATAATCAAAAAACATTAATACATATAAAAAACTATTGTGGTAGAGGTTGGGATATAGAAGTTAGTAATAAATATATAACAGTAGAATATAAGAAAAACAAACATATTCATTTCCAAACAGAATCGCTGAAGGAAACTGTACTACAAGCTGTTCTGGCTCGCGGTGATCGCAGGATTGGGGCTGCATTGTTGGAAGCCTTTCGCAGAGAAATACCGTTGAAGCAGGTTTTAAAAGAACAGGGGCTGGATATGGAGCAACTAGCAACAACAACCTATGAAATCGGTGGGCCATTGCCTTGGCGACACTTGGATATGGGTTTTACAGAAACTTATTTGATCAGCGAGTGGCAGAAAGCGCAACGGGAAGAATTTACGCCGATGTGTTTTGATCTATGCCGTCGCTGTGGTGTTTGTGGGGAGAAATGAGGATGAGTTTCAGTATAAAAAATATCGGGAGGGTATGGCTAGGTCAGATGGATCCTTTTACAGATTGCGGTTTTATCAACGCTTTTAGCTGTCGCCAGCATGGACAGAGCAATATTGTACCGGGAGAATTGAATCTGGCTCTGCACATAGGCGACGACCCGGAGCTTGTCAGAGCTAACCGCAGGATTTATGCCGAAGCACTGGGACTTGACCCTTGCAGGCTAACTACCTGTGCGCAGATGCATGGGACTAAAGTAGTTGCCGTAACTGAAAAACTTGTCGGTAGCGGCGCTCTTAATTTTGCCGATACTATTGCCGATACCGACGCGCTGATAACCAATCTGCGTAATGTGCCGCTATTTTTATTTTATGCTGATTGCGTGCCTGTGCTATTAGCTGATACGAAGCTTGGAGCCATAGGTTTGGCACATGCTGGCTGGCGAGGTAGTGTTGGTGAGATCGCATTGAAAACCGTGCAATCTATGCAGGAGCATTATGGCTGTAAGCCGGCGGATATCATTGCCGGCATCGGGCCCTCCATATGTAGCAACTGTTATGAAGTTGACGATAAAGTGCTGGAGGCTGCACCAAAATACAGAAAATGTTTTACCCTAAAGCCAAACGGAAAGTATCAACTGGACATATGGCGCATGAACAACTTGCAATTAGAAGCGGCGGGAATTTTGTCTGCAAATATTTATTTTTCCAAAATCTGCACCTGCGATAATCATGAGTTGTTTTTTTCCTATCGTGCAGAACGGGGAAGAACCGGACGTATGGGTACAATCCTCTGTCGAAGATAAAAAAGGAATAATAGTATTCGTGGCGAATATAAAACTTTTAGGAGGTCTTTATTTTGTTAAAAGAAAATCTGCACAAAGTACAGACCCAGATCATGGAAGCGCTGGGCAGGAGATCTGAAAATAAATTGACAGGCGATACAGTAACACTGGTCGCCGTAACTAAAAATCATCCTGTAGATGCAGTACTGGAAGCACTGTCACTTGGCGTGGCAAATATTGGTGAAAATCGTGTGCAGGAAGCGAAGGAAAAACGTATTGTTGTTCCTAATCGCGGAAACTGGCATCTAATCGGTCATTTACAGACGAATAAGGTCAAGCAGGCTGTGACGTTGTTTAATCTAATCGAATCGGTGGATAGCGAGCATCTTTTGGTGGCACTTGATAAAGCTGCAGTTCAACAAAATAAGCAGCAGGATATTTTGTTGCAACTAAATATTGCTCGGGAAGACCAGAAAACCGGTTTTTTGATGGAAGATTATCTGGCCGTATTGCCCCGTCTGAATGACTATAAAAGTTTATGCGTTCGTGGATTAATGGTAATCGCTCCGTTGTGCGAGAATGTTGAAGAAACACGTCCTATTTTTAAAGAAGCTTATCGTTGCTTCTGTGAGTTGAAGGAGCAAAGGCCTGATATAAAGCTGCTGTCTATGGGAATGACTAACGATTTTTCCGTAGCTATCGAGGAAGGTGCTAATATCGTACGAGTTGGCACGGCTTTATTTGGTAAGCGCGATTACAACAAAAATAAATAAGTATGAAGGTATGGTGAAACGCATGAAATTTTTTGATCGTATCTCCGAAACTTTAGGTTTATATGAAGATGAAGAAGAGATTTTAGAGGAAGCGGAAAACGTAAAAAAAGCTCAGCCGGCACCGAAACGTATTCCACGTAGCAACCCTGCGATTAATAGGACAGAGGCTCCTGTAGAACAGGAACTACCTGCCGAAAAAAAAGCTTTCTTTTCCAAAAAGAACGTCTCAGGTTCAGCGGAGGGTAAAACCATTTCTCTGCCGCTGACCCAAAAGCAGGTTAAAGTAGTGGTTTTAGAACCGACTAATTTTGATGATTCACAGAAGGTTGCCGATTATCTGCGTAACAATCAACCCGTAGTCGTAAATTTTGAAGGAACTGAAGGTTTGGTTACTAAAAGGATGACTGATTTTATCAGCGGTACGATTTACGCATTAGGCGGAAGTATGAAAAAAATCGGACGCACTATTTTAGTTTGCGCTCCTAAAAACGTAGATATAGATGCTGGTGCTAATATTTATGATGAAAAGGGTGGTCAACCGTGGAAAAAATAACGGCTAGAACAGGTGCTATAGCTTTTATTGGCGGCGGCACTATGGCTGAGGCTATTATTAAAGGAATTTTAGGTGCGAAACTGGCTGATCCTGAAGAAATATTTGTTGGTGATCCTAGTGTGGCGCGTTGTGAATATTTAAACAAAACTTATGAAATACAAGCTATGACTGATAATAAGGCCGTCGTTAAAGCGGCGGGTTTGATTATTTTGGCGGTTAAACCGCAGGTGGTTGATGCGGCCATAACTTCTGATTTAGTAGGGGCCATGCCTGCTGAGGCAACTGTGCTTTCGATTATGGGCAGTGTAGATTTGCTAAAGCTGCATCAGGTGGTTCCGGGGCATGCTATTATCCGGACTATGCCTAATACGCCGCTGGCAATTGGATTTGGCATGACGGCCATTGCTCCTGATAGTGAAGTTAGCGAAACAATGATAGCAGCCGCTAAAACTATTTTTAGTTCCTGTGGGGAGGTAGAGGTAGTGGCAGAAAGCTCTATTGAAGCAATTACCGCTGTTTCCGGGTGTGGACCGGGATATGTTTTTATGTTGATAGACGCTTTAGCTGATGCAGGAGTTAATGCAGGACTACCACGAGCTTTGGCGATCAAACTGGCAGCACAAACCTTTGCCGGCAGTGGCAGCATGGTGTTGGCAACAGGCTTGCACCCGGCAGAGCTCCGCGATCAAGTAACTTCGCCTGGCGGCACTACTATTGCCGGTATCCATGCACTAGAAAATCGTGGTGTCCGCGCGGCAATGTACGATGCTGTAATGGCAGTTCTTGCACGAAGTGAAAAATTGAAGGGTAATTAATCAATGGCAGACAGAGAAAAAATATTACGTTATTTCAGAGCTGGCGGTGATGAAGAACTAGCAGCCAAGCTGCTTGATCTGGCAGAAGGCGCACACAAAAGTCGTAAGTTTCGTGTAAGTGAATTTTTAGACCCGCATGGCTGTAATGTGGCCGATATTGTAGCGGCCAATTTTGAAAATGTGCAGTTACTAACAAACGGTGGTTTTAAAAATGCCGAACGCATGAAAGTTGCTTTTACTGCAGAAGAATTTTTTGGACAGCCGGACTTTGGACTTGTTTGTTTTAAAGTGGAATGGGATAAACGTTATTATGAACTTAGTCACCGAGATATCCTGGGGGCCTTTATGGGTATGGGCTGTAAACGCGAAATACTGGGGGATATTATATTTATCACCGAAGGTGCACAGTTCGTGGCGGATAAATCCTTTGCAAATTATATTGTGAATAATCTTACACAGATTGGTGCGGCACCGGTATCTTTGACAGAGATTAAGGTAACCGATCTTTTACAGAAGGAAGAAAAAGTAAAAGTTATCAATGCTACTGTAGCGGCTTTAAGACTGGATGCCGTTGCGGCAGTAGGTTATGGGGTTTCACGCTCACGTATGGCTGAAGAGATCAGAGGGCAGAATGTCAAAGTGAATTGGAAAGACGCTAAAAACTCAGCCCAGTCGGTCGCTGAAGGCGATATTATTTCTTTCCGTAGTCGCGGCAGGGTAGAGGTAGCCGAAATCAGAGGCACTACAAAAAAGGGCCGTTTAAGTATTACGCTGAAAAGATATATTTAATGGGGAGGGTATCACTAGATGTTGGCACCGTTAGATCTGAACAATAAAGTTTTTTCCAAAGGTTTTCGTGGTTATGATACAGAAGAGGTAGATGAATTTTTTGCCAAGGTTACCAAGGATTTTGAACGTCTGTATCAAGACAATGTGGAGCTGAAAGATGCTGTAGAGCGTGTCAGCGCCAAGCTAGAATATTATCAGCAAATGGAATCTACCATGCAGAATACGCTGGTCATTGCTCAGGAAACTGCTGATGAAGTAAAGAAAAATAGCGAACAAAAAGCTACTTTGCTTAAACAGGAAACAGAGGTAAAGTGTAAGGAAATGGCAACTCAAAGTCAAGCGGCTGCCGCTAAGGCAAAGATTGACGCAGAAATTGCTGCTACACAGCTGCGAACTGAAGCAGAATCCTATGCCGAGAAGCTTCGTAGTACCGCTGATTCGGAAACATCCAAGTTGCGGAATGATACTTTGGCCGAGCTTGCCAGACTGCGGGCGGAATTAGAAACAGAATTACAACAAAAGAAAAATGAAACTAAGAATTTTGTAGAAAGAATGCGTAGTACTGCTGAAGTAGAAGTGGCAAAAATGAAAGTAACTACCGAAGATTTGTGCAAAAAGCTGTCGGCACAGTCCAAAGATGAAGCCAGTGATATTTTGGCTAAAGCCAGAGCTGAAGCGCAGAAACTTACCGTTGAAGCGGACGAACGCTATAGAACAATGATTGCCGATGCCGAAGCGCGCTCTAGAAAATTGCTTGCCGATACTGATGAAAAAGTAAGAAAAATGATTTTTGAAGCTGAAAATAAAGCTGCTCTTGCAAAAAATATGTTTGAAGATCAAACAAAAAAAGCAGCTGTACACCGCAACCATATGCTAAACATCTTGGAAGGGCAGATAGAACTTTTAAAAAACTTTGACGATAACACGGAAAAATAAGCGAGGGCAACAATATGATTATTTTGGTGCGCCACGGTGAAGCAACTCATCATACAGAACATTTGACAGGCGGTTGGACAAATTCGGAGCTTACGGCTATGGGTAAGGACCAACTGCAGGCCGTTGCGTCCAAATTAGCCATAGATTTTGATGGCAGAAGCCAAAAAATACGTATTTTGACCAGCGATCTGCGACGAGCTGTAGAATCAGCTCGTATCATTGCAAACAGACTAGGTATCAATCAGATAGAAGCGTATGAATTTCTGCGCGAAAAAAACAACGGGAAGGCGGCTGGATTAACTGAAACGGAGGCCAAGTTTCTTTATCAACAGCCACCGACCTTAAAAGAACTGCATCACCGTAACTATCCGGGCGGGGAGACAAGACAGGAATTTTACGACCGGAACGTACAAGGAATTTTAAAATGTACCGATTGGGAACGTGAGAATCTCTTAATAGTTGCTCATAAAGGTACGATTCAGAATATTATTTTTCATTGGCTAGGTATGGATATTGCTACGGTCAATGAGTTAAATTTCTCTGTTGACATCTTGCCGTCCAGCGTCACTGTTTTAGGCATCAATAAATGGCGCGAACACGCCGTTTTTAGATTAAACGATACATCGCATTTGCATAGTTTTAGCGGTTATGGTATCTTTGATTTTAAATATGCTAAATACCATTGACTATAACTCGCATCATGGTGTATAATAACTTTGTTTTAATAAAAGCACCGCAATGACGAAGATAGTAGCCTGCCGAAAACAGTTAAGCGAGTCGGGGACAGTGGAAGCCCGAACATGAAGACGGCAGATGAAGATCACTTCAGAGCTTC
>CAYVGQ010000087.1:0-5850 GCA_964450295.1 uncultured Phascolarctobacterium sp.
CATTAGTCCGCAGATTCCTTCGCGTAACCGTACGATTTTGGCAGGACTAATCCGCGATATCGCCAGTCCTTTGGCTACCCGCATTGAGATGCGTTCTCCTAATCCCTATACTAATACTTATATTGCTATAGCTGCTTTCTATTTGGCTATGTGGGACGGCATTAAAGCCTGTGTAGAGTCGGGTAAGAATTTAAAAGAACTGGAAGCTGAACTGTCTAAAAAAGCTGGTGTAGAAGGATTTTATCTGGAAACAGAACGTGAATACCGCAGTGAAGAAGATGTTTTTGAAGGATTTACTGAAGAAGAGCGTAGTCGTTTGTTTGGCAAACCTCCGGCAACAGTTTGGGAAAATATGTGTGCCTTTAAAAAATATCCCGAGAAAATTGCGGCTTTGACCAATGGAAATACCTTACGCCCTGAATTTGTAGATTCCTTTGCTCAAGGGGCTTTGGTTCGCTGGCAGACAGAACTTTTGAACCGAATAATACCGGAATTTCATGAGGAAATCGTCGCGATGAAATGTTTGCATGATACAGGTTTTTACAATAAATGTGACGATGAGTTATGGGAAAAAATTGCTGCTTTGCGTGTGATGCTGGCTAAGGATTCGGTTGAGACTCCTTGCGTTTTCACACTGCTACGTCAGGCTTTTGCCCGCAGTGATTTTGATGCTGCATCCAAGCTAAAACTTGAAATGATTAAAAATATGGAAGAACTTAGGCATTGCTACCATGATTACAAACAAAACATTATCGACTGATAATATATAGTATTTATGAGACTCGTCGTTATTGTATAGCGGCGGGTCTTATTTTTCACAAAATGTTTGCTTGACTGGAGTCAGTATAAGGTCTTTATAATTGAAGAAAGACCAAAGTTTAGGTATAAAAGTTGTCAGTTTGTTTGAAAAGCTAGAAGTGCTATTATTTGAGAGAGTGAAGAAAATGCGTTGGAGTAAGGGTTTTAATAAAATAGGCTTGCTGGTGCTGATATTGGTTATTGTCGGTGTGGGCATATTTTTTTATACTCGAAAATATTGCGGGGCGGAGCCACCGGCCCATTTATGAATACCGAATAGTCAGCGGACAGAAATTTTCTAAATGGAAAACTCTTCAAACAGATGCCGGCGGTGCTTTTACAGCGCTCATTTTTGGTGATTCACATAGTCTTGATTATGATGTATGGCGTAAAACTGCGACTAATGCGTATAGCCACGAGCCGGAAGCCGCCTTTTTCATTAATATGGGTGATCTTGTAGATAACGGTGAGCAGTACAGTCAGTGGCGTAGCTGGTTCCGCGGTGCGGCAGGTATGCTGCCGCAGATCCCTGTAGCTCCTCTAAGCGGTAATCACGAAAACTATTCCTTGCAATGGAAACCTTATCGCGGAGATTTATATTTAAATTTGTTCGACCTGCCGGAAAATGGACCTGAGGGACTTAAAAAGAATGCCTATAGCTATGATTATGGTGAGGTACATTTTGTTGTTATTGATACGCAGCAGGAAGAACTGTTACAGTAGCTGCCTGATATGATCGCGCGGCAGGCTCAGTGGTTGGCTGAAGATCTGGCTTCCAGTGATAAACAGTGGAAAGTGGTTTTGCTGCACCGCCCCCTGTTCCGATATCAAGATGGCAGACCCAACGCATTAGGTGAGGCCTTGCTTCCTGTGATTGACAGTAATAATGTTGATGTGATTTTTTCTGGGCATAACCATACTTATGGACGTTCTGCTACCTTAAAAAATGGTAGTGTGGCGCCGCGGGGAACGGTTTATATTTCTTCTGGACGTAGCGGCGACAAGACATGGGGGGTCTCATCCTAAACCGCAGGAAGTAGATTTTGACGGCGTGCTCGACCAGCCCAATTATTTAAAGGTAACTTTTACCGGCACTAAAATGCTCATAACAAGTCTGAGGCAGGACGGTACACTTATCGATACCGTCACGCTGACAAAATGACAAGCTCCTGATTTTTTGATATAATGATAGTATTAACAAATCAATGAATGGAGTGACATCATGGCTAAAGACAGTTCTTTTGACGTTGTATCACAGGTAGATATGCAGGAAATGGACAATGCTGTCAACCAAACAAAAAAGGAAATCGCTCAGCGTTATGATTTCCGTGGCAGTGATGCCAGTATCGAATTAGAAGAAAAATGCATCAAGTTAGCGGCGGAAGACGAGTATAAACTTGCTGCCATCATCGATATGCTGCGCGCCCGCATGGCTAAACGTGAGATACCGCTACGTTGCTTAGAACTTGGCAAAGTGGAGCCTGCTTCTAAAGGCACAGTACGGCAGACTTTGAATATCCTTCAAGGTATACCCAAAGAAAAAGCCAAGGCTATTGTAGCTGCTATCAAAGCGACGAAACTGAAAGTCAGTGCGCAGATGCAGGAGGACCAGGTTCGCGTCAGTGGCGCAAAAAAAGATGATTTGCAGGCAGTTATTCAAACGCTTAAGGCCGGCGATTTTGGCGTGGATTTGCAATTTATTAATATGCGTTAAACAAGCAAAAACACTTTCTGTCTTCAAACAAAAAGTGTTTTTGTTTTTTTGTAGATATATGTTGTCATTATTTCTTTTTATCTTTTTTTAGTTCAACTTCAATTTCAAAAAGTCTGTTCCAGGGGAAGGATATATCAAAATTAGTTTTTTCGGTGCTGAGATAACGTCCTGCTAGGTCGCGGCTGATATCTAATGCCAGCTTTTGCACAGGTTTTTCATAGGCACCCAGCAGATAAATCGCCGATTTTTGATTTTTGCTCTCAAGAAAAGCTGTAGCACTGCGTCGGGCGTTAGCCTGATAGTACCAATCGTCAATAATTCTGATTCGGAGCAGTCTTGCTGTTTCCTGCGGTTGCATTTGCGGCGCTAAAATACCCTGACAAATAGCGAAACCAACGGTATTGTCCGCTGTATTCCAGCCATTATAGGCAGATAATCGTTCTAGTTGTCCGGATTTTGCCAGTTCATCCATAAAACCATTGTCGGCTCCGTTGGAATAGGCTACATCGGCCAAGGATACTTTGGATCCGTTGTCTAAAAGCTGTTTGAGTTGCCCGATGTATTTTCGGTTTTGCGGCGAAGCGAAGAATTGATTAGAAGGAGCAGTAGAGTCCATCATTATCCCATCTGCAGGGGTATTAAGTGCAATGACGACATCGGCGTTTTCTGCATTTGTAGCAGTACGGCCATCAATAGCCAAAATTTGCTGCGGTACAGATTGTCCTAAGGGCATATCCGAATATTGCGGCAGAGTTCTGGGACCCCAGCCTTCGGCATAAAAAGCATAAACTCGTGGATTATAACGGTTTATTTCGTTGCTGACCCTGGTAAGTAGCAAAAGTCCGAGTTGATCTACGCCTGGAATTATTTGAAAGGTACGTTGTGTAAGATCATAGGTTTCCTGAGTCAGTTTACGGGCCTCCATATGTGTGTGTGAAAGCGGTGCATTATCGTCTTTGCCGATTGCTAAAAAGTGGAAGCGGTTGTTGCGAGCCATTTGGGTTAACCGACTGTTAATGTTTAAATTTTTTTGGCGGCGTTCCAGCCAATCTTGTAGATCGTTAGCCGGAAGATTTGTTTCCAAAGCTTTTTTAGTAAGTGAATCTTTGAGGTTTAGACCGCTAAGATCATCGGCATCGCAAAGTTCGGAATAACGGAAAATTGCGGCTCCCAACTTTTCATAATAGGGAGGCTCTACGGCACCAAAGCTGGCCCGCGGTGTACGCATCAAAGTGGAGAACGCATAAAGTTTAATAGCAAAACGGTCTCGAAGGTCTTCCAACCTTTTCAGACGTTGCTCCAAAACGGTTTGCGGTTCATGGTGTGTGCGTGAGGCAACCAGACCGCCGTAAAGAAGGCTGTCGGTAGAAATTACAGCCGCATCAGCTTGCGGTGCAGATTTAAGCAGCCATTGCCAAAGCTCATCCGGATCACCGTTCCTATTATAAGATGCAAGATATTTATCTGGTGGAGTTAATATTTTATATCCGGCAGCTTCCATATTTTTAACTGCATAGGAGGAACAAACAGGGCGATTGTCCAGCGGCAGAAACAGTAGTGTTTCATGTTGCTTCGTGGTGGCGTCGGTAATTGCGACAGGCAGTAGCGCCAGCAATAAAAAGGTTATTTGTAGCACTGACTTATAAAAAAAACTCATAGGGTCATCTCCCACGATTATAATTGTTTGTATACAATTATAAGGTAAAGGTATTGATATAGCTACAATAATTTTATAAAACAAAATTCTTGACAATGATTATTGACAATGATTATTGATAAGCTTATAATTAAACATAGTTAAATAAACAATCAGTTATGCGAAGGAAAAGACTGACTGGATATTTTCTTCAGAGAGAAGTGCCATGGCTGTAAGCACTTTGAAAATGGTCAGGACTGAACCACCTTCAAACTACGTTGCTGAACCTGCGTTAGCAGTAAGTATGTGGCGTCGTATGCCGGCGTTAACGGTACCGAGTGGATTTGCTCTTGGCAGATCAATCAGGGTGGAACCGCGGTCAACTCCGTCCCTTTATGAGGGAACGGAGTTTATTTATTTTTAGGAGGATATGAAAATGGCAAACGTAAAAGTAACTTTAAAAGATGGCAGTATAAAAGAAGTGGCTGCTGGAACTACATTGTTGGATATAGCAAAGGGCTTGTCTCAAAAATTGGGGAAACAAGCGCTGTTGGCGGTAGTTGATGGAGTAAACAAAGATTTAACCGATAAATTGGAACATGATGCGTCCGTTGAATTTGTTGTGCCAGAAAGTACCAAAGGACTGCATGCTATTCGCCATACCGCATCCCATGTTATGGCTCAGGCTATCCAGCATTTGTTCCCCGGGACCAAATTCGCTATAGGGCCTGCTATTGCCAACGGTTTTTATTATGATTTGGACAGCGAACATGTTTTTGTTCCGGAAGATTTAGTTGCCATTGAGAAAGAAATGGCTAAAATTGTTAAAGCTAATATTCCTTTGGTGCGCAGTGAGATTCCACGCAAGGAAGCCTTGAAAAAATTTGCTGCTCAAGACGAAAAATACAAGGTTGAGTTGATTAATAATCTTCCGGAAGAAGCTGTTATCAGTACTTATACTCAAGGAGATTTCACTGATTTGTGCGCCGGTCCGCATTGCCCTTCGACCGGACGATTGAAAGCATTCAAATTGCAAAGTATTGCAGGCGCATATTGGCGCGGTGATGAAAAAAACAAGATGCTGCAGCGTATTTACGGAACAGCCTTCGCGAGTAAGGAAGAACTGGACGCCTATTTGAGCATGCTTGAAGAAGCTGCTAAACGTGACCATCGCAAACTAGGCAAGGAATTGGATATTTTTAGTATTATGGAAGAGGGTCCCGGTTTTCCGTTTTTCCATCCCAATGGTATGGTTATCCGCAACGAACTGATAAATTACTGGCGAGAAGTACATCGTCGTTACGGTTATCAAGAGATAAAAACTCCGATGATTTTGTCACGAAAATTGTGGGAGACTTCCGGACACTGGGATCATTATCGTGAAAATATGTACTTTACTCAGATTGACAACGAAGATTATGCAATCAAACCAATGAATTGCCCCGGTGGTATGCTGGTTTATAAGACTCATCCGCACAGCTATCGCGAACTGCCGATTCGCGCTGGTGAATTGGGGCTTGTCCATCGCCACGAGCTTTCGGGAGCGCTGCATGGTTTATTCCGCGTTCGCTGCTTTACTCAAGACGATGCCCATATTTTTATGATGCCCAGTCAGATTAGGGAAGAAATCCAAAATGTTATTCGGTTGTTTGACGAGGTTTATGCAACCTTTGGCCTTAAATATCATGCGGAGCTTTCTACT
>CAYVGQ010000088.1:0-1563 GCA_964450295.1 uncultured Phascolarctobacterium sp.
TTCATTATCGGCATTTAACACAGCTAGCTGCTCTGATGTCAGCGCCTCAACAATCTCGCTTTTAGCGCAGGCAATATTTTCAATACTACCTAAAAGCTCCATATGTGTTTCACCCACGTTCGTCACTACCGCGACATCGGGCCTAGCAATAGCGCAAAGCTCTCTAATCTGTCCCAAACCGCGCATACCCATCTCAGCAACTACGATATCAGTATTCGGTCTAATTTCGAGCAATGTTTTCGGCAGACCAATCTCGTTATTAAAGTTTCCCTTTGTCTTAACAACCTTAAATTTAGTCTCAAGACAAGCAGCAATCATATCTTTAGTAGAAGTTTTACCATTAGAACCTGTAACGGCGACCACTTTCAGCTGCTTGCGTTGCATTCTATAGGCATGCGCAATCTGCTGATAGGCAAGCAAAGTATCATCAACTGTAATTACAATCGTGTCCTGTGGCAACCCTAAAGTTTTTTTAGATACCAAAATAGCAGTGGCTCCATTCGCCAGCGCCATTTTGCAATAATCATGACCATCAAAGTTTTCGCCGCTCAGAGCCACAAACAGCTCGCCTGCACAATCAGCACGCGAATCGGTGGCAACACCAGAAAACTCCAGTCTCCGAACATTATCACACTGACCGCCGGTAGCAGCCAGAACTTCCTGCAAAGTCAGCATAAAAACTCACCTTTTCTCACAATATTCCCGTACTACTTCACGGTCATCAAAATGAATAGTTTTATCCGCCAAAATTTGATAATTTTCATGCCCCTTCCCGGCAATCATAATCACATCTTTGGCCGCGGCTTTTCCTAATGCGTGGTAAATAGCATCTCGGCGATCTGTAATTAGTTCCACGCTTTTACCTTCCGGAACTTTAGTCAGTGCCGCTGCTATATCGTCAATAATCGCTCCCGGATCCTCTGTACGCGGATTATCAGAAGTTACGATAATGTTATCAGCCAGCTCCAAAGCTATCTTGCCCATAATCGGGCGTTTTTTATTATCTCTATCACCGCCACAGCCAAAGACCACCCATAGTTTACCTGCCGTAATACTGCGGGCTGTTTTCAAAACATTTTCCAGTCCATCGGGCGTATGAGCGTAGTCAACTATTACTGTATACGGCTGTCCGGCCTCAACCAGCTGAAAACGCCCGGGGACACCGTCAAAACCATTCAGTGCCGCAGTGATAATTTTTTTATCAATCTTCTCTGCTAAAGCAACCGCCACGGCAGCCATGACATTATAAACATTAAATTCACCGGTAATTTTTAGTCGCAAATCCATCACTCCTGCCGGAGTCTGCAGTTGCAGCTGCATCTGCTTCGCTTCGACTTTAAATAGCAACGGATAAATATCATTTTCAAGTCCTTCGCCATAAGTCAGAACCTTGGTTTTTGACCTTTCCCGCAAAATTGATGAACTGGCATCGTCCATATTGAACACCGCGGTTTTATTCTCTTTCTGACCTTCATGTAAGTGCTCAAACAGCAACCCTTTAGCATCACGATAATTTTCCATCGTTTTATGAGTATCTAAATGATCTCTTGAAAGGTTTGTAAA
>CAYVGQ010000088.1:1573-2710 GCA_964450295.1 uncultured Phascolarctobacterium sp.
AAAATCCAGGTGGTCTTGGGTAATATTTGTCAAAACAGCTGTATCATATTCACAGCCCGCTACACGTCCTAGAGCCAGAGCATGCGAGGAAACTTCCATCACCACATATTGACAGCCTGCTTCCTGCATTTTATATAAAACTCGTTGCAAATCGACCACGTCAGGAGTAGTATTATGTGCTTCAACAGCTTCTTCTTCGATCATAATATTGATGGTACCTATCAGTCCTACTTTAAAATCGGCGGCACGTAAAATGGTTCTTACAATATTTGTTGTAGTCGTTTTACCGTTGGTACCTGTTACACCTATCATTCGCATCTTTTTACCGGGATAATCGTAAAAGAACGGTGCGACAAGTTCCATCGCCGCCCGCGTGTCGCTAACCTTTACAAGTGTCAACCCCTCCGGACAAACCTCCGGCACATCCTCTACCAAAGCCGCGGCAGCGCCGCCGACAGCAGCTTGCGCCAAATATTTATGTCCGTCAACACGTGCTCCTTTCAGACAAATGAACAGACTGCCTTTTTGAATCTCGCGTGAATCGGCAGTAACATCAGTAATTAATCTGCCTGCTTCGCCAATAATCTGTACTTCAGGCAGTACGGCCACAATCTCCCCTAAAGTCTTGTGCATACGACATACCTCCAAAAGTGAAAGGGCAGCCTATTTACAGGCTGCCTTCTAAAATCTTCATATATTATAGCATATTTTTTTTAAGAAGGCTATGAAACGATTATTTTGCATAAGCATAGCCGTCGTAAGCAACCTTACGGCTATCAGCCTTCACATAGATATTATTCCGAGCCACCGTCATCCCCAATTTTTTTGTAGCAATCCCCGTAATTCGTTCCGGCCCTTTAAGTTGTTCGACCTCAATTTTCATTTCCGCATTTTTTAACAACAGCACTGCTTCCTGCTGTTTTAAGGCAACCAAAGCATCCCCCATACGCACCTGATTCTCACTGCGAGCAACAGCGGCAAAATAAACGGTGATTAGAAGTAGCACAAGCACTGCAACACGACGACGCATAAGCCTGTAGTCAACTTTTTTTATCTTGCGATTTTTTTCCGGTATCGGCCGGTCATATTCATTTTCTTCCCATGGAATCGTTTTAATTGTGCCCAGGTAGTTTCTGA
>CAYVGQ010000088.1:2720-4719 GCA_964450295.1 uncultured Phascolarctobacterium sp.
AATTATCATACTTACGTGCTAACATGCTCTACCCTCCAAATCAGCATTTAATCGCATACCGCAATCTTGCGCTACGTGAACGCGGATTCGCTTCTATTTCCGCGGCGCTAGGAACGATACTTCCTACTTTTTTTACTAAAGGTTTTCTACCACACACACAAACCGGAAGCTGCGGCGGACAAACACAACCTTTTGCCAGCTGTGCCAATGTCTGTTTTACTATCCTATCTTCCAAAGAGTGGAAAGTAATGACTCCTACCCTACCGTCGCTTTGCAGCCGTTCGACAGCCGCAGTCACAACTTGTGCCAAAATATTTAACTCATCATTTACCTCAATTCTAATTGCCTGAAAGGTGCGTTTAGCAGGATGCGGGCCATCCTGTCGTGCGCCCTTGGGAATGGCCTTTTTAATAATATCAACCAATTCAAAAGTTGTTGCAATATTTTTTTGCTGCCTTTCCCGCACAATAAACTGAGCTATTCTTTTACTCCAGCGTTCTTCACCATAACGGTAAATAATATCCGCCAGTTCTGTTTCTTGATAATGGTTTACTATATAATAAGCATCTTTTTTACGGCTCTTATCCATCCTCATATCCAAAGGGCCGTCATGCATATATGAAAATCCACGTTCCGGTGTGTCCAGTTGGTACGATGAAACCCCTAGGTCAAAAAAGATGCCGTTGAGCTTAGCAACACCAAATCCATCTAGAAGAGCGCCAAAATTCTTAAAATTGGCTTTGGCAATCTTTATATGACAGGGCAGCCCCCGCAATCTGTCACTTGCAGCAGCAATAGCGTCATCGTCCTGATCGATACCAATCAGCATGCCCCGCTCACTGAGCTGCATAGCGAACCCTTTGGAATGTCCGGCGCCACCCATGGTGCAGTCCATATAAATTCCATCTTTATCAGTTATCAGCCAGTCAATACTCTCGCCTAGCAGTACGCTTTTATGTGCAAATTCCATTTTTCGCCGTCCGTTCCTTAAATTCCCAGGTCAAGGTCGGCCAGCTGTTCGGCTAACGCGCCCACATCCTCGGCATTCTCCTCGTTATAGGCATTCCAGCGTTCTGCGTCCCAAATCTCAGCACGGTTGCCAACACCTACAATAATGGCATTTTTATTCAGCCCGGCAAATTCTCGCAGATTAGCCGGTAAAAGTACCCTACCCTGTTTATCACACTCGCCTTCAGCGGCGCCGCCAAAAAAGAAACGATTAAAATCGCGGGCCCCCTTACGAGTCATTGGCAAAGAATTCAGTTTTGCTTCCAAAATATGCCATTGCTCTAAATCATAAACAAACAAACAGCCATCAAGGCCTTTTGTAAGAATAAACCTGCTACCTAAAGCTTCGCGAAGCTTAACCGGCATAAAAAGGCGTCCCTTAGTATCTAGGTTATGTTGAAACTCACCCATTAACATTTAGAAACGCCCCCTTCACCACTTTGCTCCACTTTTCCCCATTATAACCTTAATTTTCTGAAATTACAACTTTTTTCTACTAATATATACGAAATTATATAAAAAAACTTCCGCAGGTAAATACCTGCGGAAGTTTTTTTCTTTTAAGTATTAATAGTTAGTGCTTCTCAGTTCAAAATACCCTTGCGGATGATCACAAACAGGGCATTTTTGAGGTGCTTGGTCCGCAATCACGATTTTACCGCAGTTGCTGCAAATCCACACCTTTTTTTCTTCACGTTTAAACACTCTGTCATTTTCTATATTAGCGAGCAGAGCCAAATATCTTTCTTCATGTTCTTTTTCAATTTTGGCAACTTCCTCAAAAAGGAATGCAATTTTATCAAAGCCTTCTTCTTTTGCTTCTTTAGCAAAGCCGGCATACATATCGGTCCACTCATAGTGTTCACCGGCAGCAGCGTCTTTTAGGTTAGTCATCGTATCGGGCAAGCTGGCATGCGGAACTCCGCCACTCTTTAAAATTTTAAACCAAATTTTAGCATGCTCTTTTTCGTTGAATGCTGTTTCTTCAAAA
>CAYVGQ010000088.1:4748-5518 GCA_964450295.1 uncultured Phascolarctobacterium sp.
TTTGATTATAACCTTCTTTAGCGGCAACTCCGGCATAATAAGTATATTTATTTCTTGCCTCCGATTCACCAGCAAACGCAGTATGCAGATTTGCTTCTGTTTTACTTCCCTTAAATTCCATTATAAATTCCTCCTTGTTAAAACAATAATTTTATTATACAACCCGCTAGGGGAGTATGATATTAGTTATTTGTCCTAACTGTCATCTTTTGACATTCAGGGCATAGACCATTAAAAACAATATCGTGGTCTTCCATTGTAAACCCGGTAGCTCCGCCTACTTTTTCATCAAGGCCTTCGATATATTCCATATTTTCAACATTCGTAAACAAACCACAGTGCGAACATTTAATATGGTAGTGCTTAGTTAGAATATGATCGAAACGATCTGCACCGCTGGGAACAGAAACCTTCCCTAAAAGGCCGCTTTCTACTAAAGAATTTAGATTTCTATACACAGTGCCTTTGCTTATATCTGGATACTCCATCGTGATCCGATTATATACCTCTTCAGCAGTAGGGTGGTCTGCCAAAAATCTAACGGCTGCTATAACAAGCTGCCTTTGAATGGTATTTCTCTTTGCCATAGTATACCTCTCCTCTTTTAATATTTATTCTTAATTAAAATTATACACTTCTGGGAAGCATTGTCAAGGTATTTCACTATTTTTTCACTGTTTAAAAATATGCTTTTAGGCCTCGTTGCCGCTAGCATTTTTAAAAATTATGGAATTACTCTCGATAAGTAGTCCTTTTGCCAAAATAATGTT
>CAYVGQ010000088.1:5528-5819 GCA_964450295.1 uncultured Phascolarctobacterium sp.
CTTTGAAAATACACTGCGTTGACAAGAAGTAGGCCCGAAAGTATAATTTAGGTATAAATATATTTTGCAAAAAATAATATCACATAGCAAAAATTAAAACAGAGGTCGATTATGCAAACAACAACCTTAGCTAAACTATCTATCGGACAACGAGCAACTATCACCAAAGTTGGCGGCGAAGGCATACTGCGTCGCCGTTTTTTAGATATGGGACTTACCCCTAAAACAAAAGTTATGGTGCGTAAAAAAGCACCTTTAGGCGACCCAATCGAGATCTTCTTACGCGGATAC
>CAYVGQ010000089.1:0-5791 GCA_964450295.1 uncultured Phascolarctobacterium sp.
ATAGAGCGTTTGACTACGAATCAAAAGGTCGCAGGTTCGAATCCTGCCGGGGCCACCACTAAAATGCAAACACCGCAATAATTTGCGGTGTTTTTTATTTTTCAAGAATAACAATCCGCAATGGTGCTTTGATTAAAAAACAACTTAATTCGGTAAAATACAGCACAGATATTTCACATTTCGTTCTCTTACCGCATTTGACAGCGCCCCCGGCTTTAGTTACAATTGGAACTAAGAAACAAGAAAAATTTTTGGAGGGATAATAAAAAATGAACAAAACTTTAATGACTATAATCGCCGTCGTCATTATCTGCGTAGGCATTATTATGAGCGGCTATAACAGTCTCGTTGCGATGAACGAAAACGTTAACGGTAAATGGTCGCAAATCGAAAACCAGCTTCAACGCCGTAACGACTTAATTCCTAATCTTGTCAATACTGTAAAAGGCTATGCTACTCACGAAAGCGACGTTTTTAAAGCCATAGCCGATGCTCGCGCTAAATTAGGCGGTGCTAAAACAGTTGCTGAAACCAGCCAAGCTAACGGTGAACTGAGTAGCGCTCTTTCCCGTTTGCTGATGATTGCTGAGAACTATCCTGATTTGAAAGCCAACACCAACTTCATGCAACTTCAGGACGAGTTAGCCGGCACCGAAAACCGTATTGCAGTATCTCGGATGGACTATAACAATGCCGTTCAGACTTATAACGCTAAAATAAAATCCTTCCCTACAGTACTGTATGCCGGTATGTTCGGCTTTGATGCCCATGACTACTTTAAAGCCGATGAAAACGCCAAAACTGTTCCGCAAGTACAATTTTAATCGATAGCGGGGCTCACTTATTATGAAACGTTGGCTTGTACTTTTTCTGCTTCTTCTTCAAACGATTTTTGCCGTCGGAACAGAAGCGGCTGTCCATGTCCCAGCCAAACCCAGCACTGCTTCCGGCATCTATGTACAGGACTATGCCGGTGTTTTAACATCTCAGACCCGCCAGACACTTAATAGCATCGGGCAGGATCTGGATAACAAAACTACCGCTCAAGTTGCTGTTGTCACTGTTAAAACTCTTGACGGACAACCCATTGATGAATATGGACTTACTTTACTGCGGCAATGGGGACTCGGTAATAAAGAAAAAAATAACGGCGCATTGATTTTGCTTGCTGTCGATGACAGGCAATCGCGCATCGAAGTAGGCTACGGTCTGGAAGGCGTTTTGCCGGACGGTCTAACCGGACGAATACAGGATCAGCAAATGCTCCCCTACTTTAAACAGGGACAATACGAAAAAGGTATTATCCAAGGCTATCTAGCTACGGCAACTACAATTGCCCAAAACTATAATGTCACGCTAACAGGAGTGCACTACAACGGCGGTGCTCAACAAGGTACCGCCGATACGCCGATGCCTATGTGGCTAAAGGCCCTAATTGCCATAGGAATAATTATCATCATAATCATTGATCATCTTTTCCTTGGTGGCGTCATCACTCAGGCCATCCTACTAGCGCTTATACGCGGTGGTGGAGGCGGTCGCGGAGGCGGCGGTGGTTTCGGAGGTGGCAGTGGCGGCGGTGGTGGTTCCAGCAGACGCTGGTAATAGTAAACAATTCTTTCTAATCTAAACTTAGTAAAAAATAGCAAAAGCGGACTGTCTTTAAAGACAGTCCGCTTTTGCTATTTTTTACTTTCTTCGTACAGCATTTTGACGCAGGCGTCAGCTAATGCTCCGATACTGGAAACCTCACGTTCCGGCGGTAGGCCCGAAGCTGCATAGCCTAAAGGCAGCTCTGTACAGGCCGTCATGACAGGTATATCTCGTACATGCCACAATTCTTCGACCAAAGCTCTGGTAATCGCACCCGCCTGCAACAGATCTCCGGCTTTGACATAAACAATTGCCTGCTGGGCCTTTTCCGCCTGCTCATCATTAGGTAAAAACAAAGTATAACCATGCTTATCGGCATATTTTTGATATAGACCGCTGGCACGGGTGCCATGCGTAGACAACATCCATGCCCCATCCGGATTCAAACGTTGCGCTGCCAGCACGGTTTCTTCAATAATATGTACCAACGGCCGGGGCAAAGTCTCTTTAAAATCATCAATAAAGTAATGGGCCGTATTACAGGGCACCGCTAAAAGATCGACTCCCATCTCACACAGTTGTCGCAGGCGGGTTTCCAGCAGCAGTGCCGGACTCTCACCCTGACCGAAAATTGCTGTGCTGCGGTCAGGTATCTCGCTGTCACCGATCATATAAACTACCGGATGCTCCTGATCTGTCGTCGCCGGACATTTTGCCGCCAACTGACGCAGGAATTCCGCCGCCGCAGCCGGCCCCATTCCGCCCAGCACTCCCAATTTTTTACCATTCTTTTCATATTTAGTCATTGCCAGCCCTCCGCTATCAACACTATGATTATTTGTTTATTTTACCACAGCCTTTCCTCAACGTATAGGCTGCCTTATGTATACATGTACAGGGCTCACTCTATAATTGTTAATTAACTGTTAATTTGTTATACTAAAGAAGTATAGTTAAATAGATTTTACCCTGTTTGGAGGAAGAAGAATGACCAAGAAAAAAATTATCGTTATCGGCGGTGGCTGGGCCGGCTGTGCAGCAGCACTGGCAGCAAAAAAAGCCGGTGCGGACGTAACTTTGCTCGAACGTACGGACATGCTTTTAGGCACCGGTTTGGTCGGTGGTATTTTTCGTAACAACGGACGTTATACAGCCGCCGAAGAATGTATTGCCATGGGTGCCGGAGATCTGTTCGCAATAATGGAAGCAGTTGCTACCCACAAAAACATAGACTTTCCCGGTCATAAACATGCTACCCTTTATAACATCTATAAAATAGAACCAGCCGTCAAAAAACTCTTGCTAAAAAGCGGCATTGAGCTACACTTAGCAGATTCGGCGGTTAAAACTGAATTTACAGACCGCAAGATTACCGCCGTTACGACAAAAAGCGGCCTGCTCCTCGAAGGTGATGCCTTTGTAGACGTCAGCGGATCTTCCGCTATGCCGCTTAACTGCAACAAATACGGCAACGGTTGCGCTATGTGCATTCTGCGTTGCCACAGCTTCGGCCCCCGTGTCAGTATCACCACCCAGTCGGGCGTTGAAGAATGGACAGCAGAAAAACCGAGCGGTCTTGGCGCCATGAGCGGCTCCTGCAAACTTTTTAAAGACTCACTGGCTCCGGAAATCGTTGCCATGCTCGAGAAAACCGGTTGCTGCGTAGTTCCTATCCCCGAAAAAATCAAAAAACATAAAGAAAAATTAGCTATAAAAGCTTGTCAGCAATACGCTCTTGATGCTTATGCCGACAATATCGTCCTGCTTGATACCGGCTCAGCCAAACTGATGACACCTTATTACCCACTGGAAGAACTGCGTCAAATCCCTGGTTTTGAACAAGCTCGCTTTGAAGATCCGCTGAGCGGGGGCAGGGGCAATTCCATGCGTTATTTTAATTTCGCCCATGTCGATGCTTCTTTAAAAGCAGATGGCAAAGACAATCTTTTTTGCGGCGGTGAACGTGCCGGTGCTATGGTTGGTCACACTGAAGCCATTGTCAGCGGTTCACTGGCTGGACATAATGCCGTTCGTGCCGCTAGTGGCCTAGATCTTGTCGTACTACCAGATTCCACCGCTATCGGCGACTTTATTGGCTATGTTGTCAAGCAAATGCTGAATACTGAGACACGCAATAAAAAATATACATTCTCCGGCTCTCTTTATTTTGAACGGATGCTGGCCAAAGGACTCTACAGCACCAACAACGAAGCAATTAAAGCCCGTGTTGCGGCAGCAGGCAGCAACAATATTTTTGCAAACTTATAAGAAAGATGTGATTAACTGATGGCAACTGTACGCGATATTCTCAAAGCTCTCGATACTATAACCGGTGGCCGCGTTATTACCGATTCTTCCGGCTACAGCGGCAGCAATCCCTTCGTCGTCACCAAAACCTCGGGTATTCCCGGCAAGGCGGTTACCGAATTACCCGGTCTTGTTTGGGGCGATCCCAATATGTTAGTAAAAAAAGTAGCCGTTATGATGACGCTGACGGAAAGCGCAATCGAACTAGCCGGGGCAACAGACATTGACTGCCTAATAACACATCATCCAATTGCCGAAGGTGCCAACACCGGCGGCGTTACCGCCAGAGACTATTTTAATCTTTATCATCTAGCCGTTTTTGAGCTACATGAAGCCTTTCACGGCCTCCATCCAGGCATTGCTTGGATTCACGGAAGCTGCGCAAAACATGTTAACATCCGCTTTGGCGGTGTCCCCGGCAAAATTGTTTGGTACGGCGACGCTTTGCCCGAAGTCGAAACTTTAGGCGATCTGCTAAACCGTATCGATACAATCATGGGTACCGACATTGAAGCTCGAGTACTTACCTCTGAACGTCAGATTCGCGGCTGTACCGAGATTCACGAAACCTCGATTGCAGCCCGTGCCAAAATTTTTGTAGGCAACAAAGAAAATAAGCTGGGTAAAACTATCACGGTGTTCCCCCATACCGGTTTCTCGGCCGAAGATTTGGAAAAAGCCTATTGCGAATACCCAGAAGCCAACACAGTAGTTTGCACGATTAGCCGCCCTCTACCCGGTGACCCATTAGTAAAAAAAGCTGAAGAACTGGGGCTGAATCTAATCGCCGGCAATTCGCATGCGCTGGAAATACTTGAAAACGGTATCCCGCTGGCTTGGGCTCTGCGCTTACAGTTGCCCGAACTTGATATCCATATCTTCCGCGAACGTATGGTAAGCCTGCCTTTAGATCACTGCGGTTGTACCCATATTGCAAGCTACGGTGAAACTATGGCGCGCAACTATCTGCCTAAGCCAAAAACAGAATAACGGAGGAATTTATGATGAATGGTGGAAAAAGAAAGATCGAACTTATCGAATATGTAGGCCTGTTTCTTGTAGCCTTCTCTTTCCTAATGCTTGTAATAAATCCCGGCGGCATCGGTAATCTTTTCAATAACATGTTCAACTACGCGGCTCCGATTATAATCAAAGTATATATCACCGGCAGTATAGGCATTGCGATTATCATCAGCGTCACCATGGGACGCCTGCTGGAACGTCTGGGATTTACCGACGCACTGATGCGCATTTTTGTTCCCTTGATGAAGGTCATCGGCGTCAATGCCGCTGTAGCAGTTCCGTCAGTGTATAATATTCTGGGCGATATAAATGCGGCAGGACGTATCGGCGGCCCCATTCTCAAAAAATCTAAGGCCACTAAAGATGAGCAAAAAATTGCCATAGCTACGATGATGCAGTCCCAATCGTCTTTTGCCATTTTTGTTTTTGGCCTAATAGCCTTAAATGCCGCTAAAGTCTCCGTATGGATAGTAGTTTTTCTGGCTGTTTTTCTGCCGGTACTTTTGGTTCCACTTCTGTTGCGGCTCACACTCTGGCGCGACACAAAAGCTGTTTCCTTAGAAGAATTACCAAAATTCACACCCGATACCGGCTTTTTGCCGACAATTTTTAATGCAGCAAAAGAGGGTGCAGAACTGCTGTTCCTCCTAATCATACCGTCCTGCGCGGTAGTATTTGCCGCGATAGGCGCCCTCGACTATTTCGGTCTGTGGGGCAGTATTCAAGCAGGCATCAATTCTCTGCTCAACCTTTGCAATATTCATGCTGAAACAGGCTCTGTTGCTATTTTAGTCGGTGGCTCACTGGCAATGGCACAGCTGAAAGAAATTGCCGCTACCGTCGCTCCGCCATTGGTCGTAGGCTCTTA
>CAYVGQ010000090.1:0-5732 GCA_964450295.1 uncultured Phascolarctobacterium sp.
TGAATAATAGGGCATCCTACTTTTGATTGCGCCAACTGCCGCCAATTCTTCTTCGATCTCGGGCCCGACAGAAGCACCGCTCCAGATATTAATGCGGCATTGTTTGCCTGCTTTGATAGCCTTTGCTAAAGCTATTGTAGTTTTTTTGGGGTATCCGGAAGGGGTAAATCCGCTGACCCCTACATTCATACCATCCGTAATAAGCGCGGCGGCTTCCTCTGCTGTAACAATTTTGTTAAACAACTGCGGATTTCTTAATCTCGTGCTGTCCAACATTTTAATATCCCTTCTTTCCCATATTTACTTACTCGTTTATTTTCATCATCTTCAGTATATGCCTCGCAACTTATAATGTAAAATACAAAAAAGTAATATAACATATCATTTTTTATTATATTTGAAAATAAATTTTAAACAATAAAGTTACACTTGTTCCCCCTAAAATCCTAAAATTCTCTAAATAGTAATATTTATTGATGGTAAAACCTTTTTCCAACTCTTTTTTTCATCTGCACTGCATAATTGTTTTTTAAAATATCAAAATTATTGATATGTATTATAACTTTTCTTTATATGTTGTTTGGTTTTTAAATTTTTTTGCCTAAAACAGATGCTTTTAACGCGCTTTATCAGCTATAATATATTTAAGATATTTAAAATTCACTTATATCGTCCATCTATAGCTTTACAATAAGGAGGCTCGTTCATGGATATTGAATATTACCGTAACTTTATTGCCATTGTGGAAGCCGGTAGTTTGTCGGCCGCATCCAAAAGGATACATGTCGCGCAGCCCGCGCTTAGCAACCAACTGAAACTGCTGCAAAAAAAGTTTGGCGCCCGGCTTATTAATATCCGCCGCGGCGTACATAATATTGAACTGACCAATGCCGGCTGCATTTTATACAATAAAGCAAAATATTTGTGTTCGCTGGAAGATGATACCCAGCGCGAGATTTTAGACTGCGTCAATGGCTACACCGGCACGCTGCGCGTTAGCCTGTCGCCTTCCATGTCGATTTCTTTTATTAAAACCTATCTGAGCAAATTCTCCAAAGAATATCCGCAGATCAACTATGAACTATATGAGGTCACTATTCTTGAACAAACTAATCAGCTACTGAACGGCAAAACCGAGATTGGCGTTGCCAATGCTCCGCTGCTTCAGGAAAGCCGTTTCGACACGATTTATACGAAGCAGGAACGACTGGTTGCTGTAATGCATAAAGATAATCCTTGGTTGTCTACCAACGATGAGACTTTGCTACTGGGCAGTCTTGAGGATCTGCCTATCTGCCTGTCTCGTGGGTGTTCAACGCTTTTTTTAAACGTCTGTTCCGACTCTATGATCTTTCCGCAGGTACTTAGCATCAATTCTACTAAGCTTTCTGCCATTGCTTGGGCTAAAGAGAACTGCGGTATCGCTATCGTCCCCGCCTCACCCGGCGAAATTTTTGACGAAGATCTTGTTTGCAGAATCATTAGGGACGACAGATTATTTTTAAACAGAACTCTATCCATCGTTAAAGGGCGGCCGCTTTCCAGCGTTGCTCAACTATTTTTAAATTATTTTTCACAACATTCCTGATCATAAAATATAAAGCTAATATCGAAAGCTACACAAAATGATAAAATTTTATAACACAAAATAGGCATAAAAAACGAGCCGCCTGCGAAACCTTCGCAAGCGGCTCTGTACATTGTTTTTTATTGGTGGAGACAAGCGGGATCGAACCGCTGACCTCTTGAATGCCATTCAAGCGCTCTCCCAGCTGAGCTATGCCCCCAAGACAATTAAGATTATAGCTAAAACTGCCTGGCTTGTCAATATCATTGTAAAATATCTCTAAGAAGATTACTACTGCATGTAATTGCTCTCTAATATATAGCATAAGCAGAGGCTTTATTCTGGGTAAATGCGCCCCGGTAAGGCAAGTTATTTTTATTATAAAATTTGGTAGGGACATACGGGATCGAACCGTAGACCTCATCGATGTGAACGATGCGCTCTAACCAGCTGAGCTATGCCCCCACAATAATTTTATTATAGTCTTCTCGCAGAAAATGTCAATAAAAAAATGTTTGACAACGCTCTAAAACTATGTTAAGGTATAAAAGTAGTCCGAAATATACAATTGTACTCGCATCTTTTTGTAAGTCATTTGCTATTGAATGATTTACAAAAGCATGCGAGCTTTTTGTTTTTGGATATAATAAAATTTTAGGAGGTACTCGTAATGAATAACGGTACTGTAAAATGGTTCAACTCTGATAAAGGCTTTGGTTTTATTACTCCTGCTGATGGTAGCGAAGATGTTTTTGTACATTTCTCCGCAATCGTAAGCGACGGCTTCAAAACTTTGGAAGAAGGTCAGCCTGTAACATTTGATACTGAAGCTGATCCGAAAAACAGCAGCAGAATGCGCGCTGCCAATGTTCGCCGCGCTTAATTAGGCTGAACTTTGCAAACGCCCTCCCTTGATCGGGAGGGCGTTTTTTGTATCCGGGCAAGCCTTTATGCTATAATAAAGACACCATTAAATCCTTAAGGAGTATTCTTATGAATAGCACACCTTTTGTACCGGCAGATCTTTTAAGCAAACTTTGGCGCGCCGTCATTGAGTTTGATATGTTGCAGGCAGGCGATAAAATTTTGATCGGACTTTCCGGCGGAAAAGACAGTATGTTTTTAACCGCGGCTTTGGCCGAAATCCAAAAATACGCTCCCGTGCCTTTCGAGCTGGCCTGTTATACAGTTGATTCCATGTTTTCTTCCGATTTTCCTAAAGGAGAGCTGGAGGCTTTCTGTAATCATTATGGTCTGAAACATTACAGTGAAAAAGTAGATGTGCACACCGCTTGGCAAAATAAAGGTAGCACGCCTTGTTTTACCTGTGCTTATTTTCGCCGTGCCGCCACTAATCGTACGGCACTGGAACTGGGCTTCAATAAAGTAGCCCTGGCGCACCACCACGATGATGCCGTGGAAACTTTTTTAATGAACGTACTTGCCTCCGGCCAATTGCGCACCTTTCTGCCTGTTACACCTTTATCTAAAACAGGTCTGACCGTACTGCGCCCGCTGCTCTATTACCGCGAAGCCGAAATCATCTCGATCATTCGGCAACTGGAACTAAAACCGCTGCGTAATCCCTGTCCTTACGACGGCCGTACCAAACGACAGGAGATTAAAGAACTGATTTGCGATTTAGAAAGCATCAGCCCGGAAGTTTACGACCATCTGGCGGCGGCTATGCGCAACGCCCCCAAGCAAGAACTATGGCCCGGGCAACTTACACAAAAACAGCTGTCCGACAAATTTCAGAATTTTTGGCGGCGTAGCAGTACTTAAATAAAGGTACCTTCACCCCTACCTATGACTGTCAAAGCCGTAAAAAACAAATAATGCCTCTTATTTAATGACTTATCAATAAAGGAGAACCCTGTATTATGGATTTTCAAGAAATATTTTTCAGTTTTGGCGGACGCTTGAATCGGAAGCCTTATATTCTGCGCTTTTTACTGCGCAACGTCATCATTTGGTGTCTTGGTGCTATCATTGCCAGCATGTTTGCCCCCGGCGGGACGATGTTTAGGATTCTGGCTTTCGCGGTAACGTTTATTGCCGCGCTCAGCTGCCTGTCGTTGTATGTCAGACGACTGCACGATCTGGACCACGGCCCCTTGATGGCACTGCTGGCGTTTATTCCGCTTATCAGCTTTTTCTTCTCCATCTATCTGATGTTCTTCCGCGGTACAATCGGCCCCAACCGCTACGGCCCCGATCCTTTGGCCGACGGACGCGGCATCAACGCTTGGTAACCCCGGCTTAAGCACCTAATGTTTTAGACAAAAAAGACGCGGCTCAAACCGCGTCTTTTTTATGCTGTTTTGCCGGTCGCTATACTGCGTGCCAGATCATTAATGCTTTCCGTAAGTTCCGCTATTCTGCCTTCCATACGCACCAGCAGATACCACGATAAGACCATGGGAAAACCATAATTGGCAATCACCGGAAGCAGCTGTTCCATTTCCATCCTAGGCTAAAACATTCGTGTCCGTAGTGCGCATGCGGGCTTCTACCGTTTCGGCAAGGCCGGTACCGTCAGTAGCAAAAATATCTGCGTCAATAACCGCTTGCATAGCAGTTTTAGCTTCTGCTGCGGTTACATCATCGCGCGGGTCAGTCACATTAAAGGTTTTTTTGCTGCCATCAGCCTTTTTAAATACAAGTTGTAAAACTTTTTCCATAACTTCTTCTCCTTTTCGGCAAAGATACTTTGCTTATAAATAAATTATCTTTTGTTTATTCGGCCTGCTCAAGCTCGAGCTTTTCTGTCACAACAACGCTCATCAGTTCATGGCTTATGAGCCCGCCCAAAGCTGACGCAGCCTGCATAACGGCCGACGGTTCTGCTTCCGGTCTGACGCCGCTGTAATTATGAGCTTTGGTTTTAGCCGCGCCCTGAGCGGTGACGCCGTTCTCTACATTCAGAGTCAGAGTCTGTTTGGTTACAGTTTTATTGACTGTCATTTTTACACCTCCTTTGCCGCAAATATTCACCAAGATACCACAGCGCTTTGCCGCGGATTACATAACCACCCGGCTGCATAGTTTCAGTCAGAGGTTGATCGGGCAAATACCATAGATCCCAGCGTAGCTGCGGATCACCGCTATGGGGTCCGTAGCCGTCAAACAAGGCCGCTTCACAATGAGTCGTTACTGTCAGTACGCTGATTTCCAGTCCCAGACAGAGCGTCATTATTGCTACGGTTTGGGCCATTGTTTCGATCTGCAGTGCGGTCGGCGGTTCATTACCAAAATGAGTATCACTGCCGTTATGTGCCGTCGCACCGACAGCGCAGCACAGTGCGATACCAATACTGCCCGTATTACGGTGCCAGGTATGTGCCTTCGTTTCCGTAAATTCTTTGCAGGTCAGATACAGTTCACCACTAGGGCCGATGTTCAAGTGATAATCATCGTAAACATCAGTGTAATGTCCGGCTGTCCAGTGCAGATAGATTCTGTCGATACTGCCGCGAGCTTGTCTGGCTAAAGCTGCCAGTTTCTGTTTGTTAATAACCGTAGGCTTGACGTCGATCATTTTGTTCACGTCCTTTCACCGCTGTAGTAGCTCTAAACGGCAAAAAACGGAACACAAATTTCAAAGTCTTGCTGCAGTACCTTTTTGGCAGTAAAATTTTGATTATAGGGATGCCCAACTCTTTTCTTGCTCTCTCTTTTGCTTGTTTTCTCTCTTTTTCTTTTCTGCCTCCCTCCAAGCCCTTGCACGTAGGTTTTATTATAATCTTCCTTATTCCTTAACTGCTAACGTATGTAAGCAGTTCTAAAGCGCAGGTATTTGCACCGGCAAAGCATGGTTTGGCAACAGAAAAAAGCCCAGATACCATAAAGATATCTGAGCTTTTACTTGCGCCTTTAGTAGCTGTATTGCCACCACAAACGCTAATATTTTTTAGTAAGTCAGCACTTCGTTACCACTATCGGTAATCAGCACCGTATATTCCCATTGCGCGCTCATACCGCCGTCTTGCGTATACACAGTCCAATCATTGGCTGCGTCCACAAAAACGTCGCGCTTGCCGGTATTAATCATGGGTTCAATCGTAAAAATCATGCCCGGCACCAACAGCATACCGGTTTTGCGTTTACCGGTATGGCAGATAAAAGGTTCTTCATGAAGCTCTACGCCCACGCCATGCCCGCC
>CAYVGQ010000091.1:0-5717 GCA_964450295.1 uncultured Phascolarctobacterium sp.
AATGGAATATGCTGCCTCTCTTGCTAAACTGTCAGGAGGACAGCTGATTATCTTAACAGTCGTCAAACCGGGCATTAATGCTATCGGTGGTGCACCCCTCGAAGAGGAACTTGTTTACAGTGCAAACGGGCCTGTAATGCAGTTCGGCAACGAGGTCTTGGGAGCGGCAAAGCTTTTAATGGATAAGCAGGCGACACCCTGTGATTATCTATTGGCTGTTGGCAGCAGACCTGCCGAAGAAATCGTTAAATTGGGTAAACGTGAAAACTGCGATAGTATCGTTATTGGTAGTCGTGGCTTTGGTGCATTGGAAGGTTTGCTTAAAAATAGTGTCAGTAAAACAGTTCTCGCAGAAGCAAGCGTACCTGTGATAGTAATTAAATAAGTAAAAAATAAAGAGCTATGGCTGTTGCCATAGCTCTTTTGGTATTAGTAAAAATTTTTGCCCGAATACTAAAACATGCGGCGTTTCCATAGCCAATAGCCGGTGGCTAAGGCAATCAGCATAGCGATAGAAGTAATAGTGATAAAACCAAATTCATTGCCCTCCATCGGTACGGGTACGTTCATGCCCCATAAGCCGCTAATCGTAGTTGGTATAGCTAGGATGATGGTTACGGAAGCTAAAAATTTCATGACAAAGTTCAAGTTATTACTGATGATGGAGGCGGATACTTCCATCATGCCGTTAAGAATGTGAGTATACATTTCAACCATTTCAACGGCCTGTTTGTATTCGATGATAACGTCTTCCAGCAAATCTTCATCTTCTTCATATAATTTAATTAGATGCCCCGACTGGTTTGTAGAACGCATCCGGAGCAGTTTTTCGGTAACGATGTAATTACTACGCAGAGAGGTCGTAAAGTAAGTTAAGGATTTCTGCAGATCGAGTAGATTGAAGAGCTCTGAATTTTCCATGGATTTTCGCAGATGTTGTTCTAATTCGTCGGTTCGTTTGATGAGAATACGGATATATTTCAAATATAAAGTAGCGGATTTGTAGAGGATTTGAAAGAGGAAGCGAGTTTTTTTTAAAGTGCTGAAAAAACGATGATTATGAGGAGAAAAGTCTGCTACAACGGCGTTTGGTTCCAGACAGACTGTAACGATAAAGCTTTCGGAGATAATGATGCCGAGCGGGAGCGTATCATAATCTTTATTACTGCGTAGAAAAGGAATATCGACCAAGACAAGAATCTGATCGTCTTCAATTTCAATACGAGACTTTTCTTCTTCGTCAAGTGCGGCAGTTAAAAAATCCAACTGGATATTCGTGGCGGCCGCTATTTCATGTAGTTCTTCGGGGGAGGGACTGAAAATGTCAATCCAGCAGCCTTTTTCTATCTGTTCCAGTTCCATCTCATCGATGCCACTGGTTGTGCTTTTAAGGATTTTATACATTGCAGATTCCTCCTTTCCTTAAAGTTTGTTTAGTAATTTTAGAAAATAAATATTTTCTCATCCTGTTAAAATTCGACACAAAAACTCAAAACCCTTGTTTTCTGTAAAAAAATAATAAAATATGTCTAACAAACTGTTCAAAATAGAGCTACGCTTAATTATTCGAAGCTACTTCACTTTACAGAAGAAAGTTGATATAATAATAGCTATATTTAAGGGTAGGAGGGTAGCGTGGTAGGATGGCGGTAGGCAGTTTAATGCCTGGCGGGTTATTCAAAAAAATTAATATCGGTGTAGAAAGGTAGTGTGGGTTTTGTCTATACAGTTAATTATTGTTTGCGCGTATATTGCGCTTCTTTTCGGGATCAGTTTTTATGTAAAAAGGCGGGCTGACAAAGGTTCGTCCGAGTATTTGTTTGCGGGACGCAAGCTGGGTTCGGTTTTGATTGCCGTTAATATTACCGGCTTGGCTGTAGGTGCGGCTTCTACAGTAGGCGTTGCCGAAAACGCATTTAAAGTTGGCATGGCGGCGGGTTGGTATAATGCGGCTTGGGCGGCCGGTGCCATTGTGATGGGACTTGTGGCGGCAGGGAAGTTGCGTGCCATGAAGATCTCTACAATTCCCGAATTCTTTGAAAAATATTATGATACTAAAGGCCGCGTCATTAGCGCTATTGGTCTGCTTATTATTATGTCCGTCATTACGGCGCTGCAGTATTTGGCCGGCGGCGCTATTTTAGCTTCGTTGCTACCGGAAGTTTTTAGTTTTAAAGGCGGCATGATTATGAGTGCCGTGGTCTTTATCGGCATCACATTGATCGGTGGCTTGTGGTCCTCCGGCATGTCCAATATCGTCAGTGTTTGTTTGATTTATATAGGAATTTTGTATTCCTGCTTTGAGGCTGTCGGTAATGCCGGCGGTCTCGAAAATATTGCCACGCAGCTACCGGCAAATATGGACTGGTTTGATCCTTTGGCCGGCATTCCCTTGGCGGTCATTATCGGTTGGTTCATCGTTATGATTACCCAGGCCATTACGGCTCAGGGACCGGTGCAGATTGCCTGCGGCGCCCGTGACGCAAAAACTGCCCGCAAAGGTTTTATCATGGGCGGCATCCTGATTTTCCCAATCGGTTTTCTCTGCGCGCTACTCGGTATTGTGGCAAAAGTTTCTTTCCCGGAGATTACAGCCACCATGGCTTTGCCGAAAGTTGTTATGAGTCTTAACCCTGTGGCTTCAGGAACTACTTTGGCCGCTTTGTGGGCTGCCGATGTATCCACCGCCTGTACAATCCTTTTGGGAGCGGGGACTTTGTTCAGTCAGGATATTTATAAACGTTTTATTAATCCCGGTGTTGAAGACGCCAAGTTTGTCACGATCAATCGTCTGACCATTTTTGGCGTGGGTCTGATAACTTTGTGGTTCGCTTTTAACGCAGTGGGCATTTTAAAAACCATGATCGCCGGTTTGTCAATGACGACGGCGCTGACCTGCGTGTTCCTATTCACGGTCTTTGCTCCGGGGCTCTGTCGCAGAAGCAGTGCATTTTATACAACGCTGGTTGGTCTGCTGGGCTTAGTGGTCTGGGAATTCGTTCCGGCGTTACATGTTCTTCAACATGTTATCTATTTTGAATGGCTGATTTGCATCGTAACTTTCTTGACAGTTGCGGTAATTGATAAAACGTCTATCAAAGAACCGAAATTTGTAGAGGAAGAGGCTTGATATTATGACCGGCAGTAAAATCACTAGTATTGAAATTGGCCGCGCAGCTTTAAAAATAGCCGTTACCGGCTCGCGCGGCGAAGAACAAAGTGTTAAGCAAGAACTAACCGAGCTGGGCATTCGTTCTACAGCAGTTGATTTTGGCGGGGAGTTTGTTCCTTCAATCGTAAAAATAGTAGAACGGGCCGTTGTGGCTGCGCAAAGGCAGGGGCTGGTTTCGGATACGCATGTTGGTGCGGGAGCCGTTGCCGGCGCTGCGCATGCGGCCTTGGAACAGATAAAAAACAAAGCTCTGGGCTTGAATGTAGGTGGCAAAATTGGTATCGCCCGCTGTGGCGAACATTTATGCGTAGCTATTTATATGGCCGTAGGCGTACTGAATCTAAACGAACTCTGTGTAGGACTGGCCCATCGTTCGTTAGACATTGTGGAATAAATACGCTTTACCCAAAGAGAGGATAATATGAATATATTTGATGTCATTGGACCGGTCATGATTGGTCCTTCCAGCTCACATACAGCAGGTGCTGTGCGTTTAGCGCTGTTGGCGGTCAGTATTCTGGGTGCCTACCCCGTCAAGGCGCAGATCGGGTTGCACGGAAGTTTTGCCCATACTTATCACGGACACGGTACCGATATGGCTCTTTTAGCGGGGCTAATGGGCTGGATGCCTGATGATGCACGCATTCCGCAGGCCATAGAGTTCGCCAAACGTCAGGGGTTAACCTATGAGTTTTCCATAATAAATTTAGGCGAACTCACGCATTCCAATACGGTGTATTTTCAATTGACGGCGGCAGATGGCAGACAGTGCGAAGTCATTGGCTCGTCTATCGGCGGCGGGCAAGTAGAGGTAACTTCTATTGACGGTGCCGCGGTAGAACTTAGCGGACGTTTTCCCGCCATCTTGACAATGCATAGAGATAAGCCCGGTGTAATTTCTCTTGTCAGCAGTGCGCTGGCGAGCGCAGGAATCAATATTGCCGGCATGCGCGTTTTTCGAGCCAATAAAGGCGGACTGGCTACTATGGTTATCGAGTGCGATCAGGTTGTACCGGACGCCATAGTAACCTTGGTTGCAGCTTTAGAACCGATAAAATCGGTGCGGTTTATCAGCAATGTTTTGTGAGGTGTAACCTTGATTAATAAAAAACTTTCTTTAAAAACTTGGATTGATGAGTCTGAACAACAAGGGCTGACGCTACATAACTACTTACTGCGACTTAGCGCCGAAGAAATGGAAATGACGGAAAACGCTATTTTAGAGGAAATGCTGGAGCTGTTCCGGGTTATGGAGGAATCGGCGACCTTCGGACTGACCGGCGTCCGCTCGCATAGCGGACTGACCGGGGGTGCGGCCAAAAAATTGCAGGAAGCGCAGCAGGAGAGTGGCTATAAAAACCTTTTAGGTACAGTAGTCAATGATGCCGTAGTCTTTGCACTGGCCGTTGGCGAATGCAACGCAGCTATGGGACGAATCGTAGCGGCACCGACGGCTGGAGCCAGCGGCGTTTTACCGGGTGTACTTCTCGCTCTTAAAAAAAATTATGCATTAAGTGATCAACAACTGGCCACTGCGTTGGTTGTTGCCGGCAACATCGGCAAGGTCATTGCTAACCGAGCATCTCTTTCAGGAGCGATGGGCGGCTGTCAGGCTGAATGTGGCAGCGGTGCGGCCATGGCTGCGGGGGCTGCGGTAGATGCACTTGGCGGTACGCCGGAGCAAGTCGGTCATGCTGTGGCGATTGTTTTTAAGAATATGCTGGGTTTGGTTTGCGATCCTGTGGCGGGGCTGGTAGAAGTCCCCTGTATTAAACGTAATGGCGGTGCGGCGACTCAGGCGTTACTGGCGGCAGAATTGGCTCTTGCCGGCATTACTAGTTTTATTCCTGCGGACGAAGCAATTGATGCAATGAAATCCGTAGGGGATCGTATGCCCTGCAATCTCAAAGAAACTGCTGAAGGCGGTCTGGCTCAGACTCCGACAGCTTTGGCTTGGACGCAGGCCTATTTTTCGGCTGCCGCCCAAAAGTAAAATATTTATCAAGCAAAAATGCTCTAGGAGGTGTTTGACCATGAAAAAAGTTATAAGTACAATCAATGCACCTGCTGCTATCGGACCCTACTCTCAGGCCATTGAGGCTAATGGGATGTTGTATTTGTCCGGGCAGATTGCTTTGATTCCCGAGACAGGAGAAGTTGTCGACGCAGGCATTGAAGCACAAACTCGCAGAGTTTTGCAAAATATGGAAGGCGTATTGACGGAAGCCGGACTGACTTTTGACGACATTGTTAAAACCACAGTTTTTCTTATAGATTTAGAAGATTTTGCGATTGTTAACAGTATCTATGGCGAAAAATTTATTGCCGCTGTTCCCGCCCGTTCCTGCGTACAGGTTGCCGGTCTTCCTAAAGGGGTTAAAATCGAAATTGAAGCAATCGCTGTATGCAAATAAAAACTTTGGATTAAAAATGTAAAAATTTTTATAAAAAATATTGACATACATTAGTGGCTATGGTAGAATAACATTCGTCGCCAAGCTATTAAAGTTTGGACAATTTGGTGGCTGTGGTGAAGCGGTTAACA
>CAYVGQ010000092.1:0-5712 GCA_964450295.1 uncultured Phascolarctobacterium sp.
TTTCATTTTACCTTTGATGCTGGCAAACCGCGGCTCTTTTTCGGATCTAGTAATAGTAATAACTGCCGGCAAAGTAACAGCCAGAGTCTGACTAGTACTTTCATTTTCACGCTCTACAAGCAGCCTACCATCTTCGCCAATAGCAATCTTCAGTGCACAAGTGACCTGAGTGATACCAAGATGCTCTGCCATTTCCGGCCCCACCTGAGCAGTATCGCCATCAATAGCCTGTTTACCACACAAAACTAAATCATAATTGCCTACATGGCGCACAGCTGCCGCCAAAGCAACGCTAGTTGCCAGAGTATCTGAACCTGCCAACGCACGGTCACTAATCAAAGCGGCATCATCTGCTCCCATAGCAATAGCTTCTTTTAAGATATCAGTCGCCTGCGGCGGCCCCATTGAAACTACTGTTACTTTCGCACCAACGGTATCTTTTAGTATTAAAGCAGTTTCCAAGGCCTGCCGATCAAAAGGATTCATAATATTTTCAACACCATCACGAATGAGAGTGTTGGTTTCGGGATTAATTTTAACCTCTGCCGTATCCGGAACCTGTTTGATACATACTACAATATTCATGTGAGCCCTCCTCTATTTTCTATGCCAAAGGTTGCAACTACATATTTATCATTGTAACATTCTTTACTTGGCTGTGGCAAGCAAAAACAGCCTTCTCACAGACCTATTCCTTTAAAAAACAGTTTTTCCCTAAAAGTTCCTCTAAAGCTTTATAAACACTGGTATTTTTGCTATCCACCCAAAAACAGCGTTCTACTTTTATTAGCTTGCACGAATCAACTAAATGCAGAAACACTGGAGTATCACCTCTATATCTTTCAAAAATCTGCTTCAGCCCTTTTTGTGTAGCACCGTTTTCATCCTGTTTTCTTATTCTGATATGAATATCAGGCGGTCTCTCTTGCAAAGGTTTTATTCGCATGGCCTGAATTTTGCGTTCACGTTCATCAATACTTAACTTACCTTCAACGACGACCGCATTTTCCAAATATAACAACCTTGCTGCTTCACGGTATACCTTAGGAAAAACAACTATCTCCATTTTACCATTAAAATCTTCCAGTGTAATAATCGCCATACTTGCGCCACTTTTTGTGTTTCTGATTCGGCACTCAGCGATAATTCCAGCCACACTGAAATATTTACCGTCCGAAGACTCTGTAGCTTCCGTAATCGTTCGCAAGGGGGTGTAATACTGCAATACTCCGGCGTAAGCGTCCAAAGGATTACCAGTTACATAGAATCCAATCAATTCTTTTTCATATTGCAGAATCGTACGTTTAGGAATCTCAGCTAAACTGGGTATTTTTAATTCATTGACATCGGCAAAGCTTTCATCGCCAAAAAGTCCTATCTGCCCGCTCTGGTAATCTTTCTGATAATTATTGCCCAAATCCATGGCCTGTTCAAGTACGGCCAGAAGCTCAGAGCGCTTATAACCAAAAGAATCCATGGCGCCACATTTAATTATATTTTCAAGCATTCTTTTGTTCACCACTCTCGTATCGACACGCCGGCAGAAGTCCAGTAGTGATACAAAAGGGCCATCATCTCGAGCACTCAAAATACTGTTAATAGCATTTTCACCCACATTTTTTACACCAGCTAATCCAAACCGTACAACACGATCTTTGTTTACAGAAAAACTACGCCCACTTTCATTAACATCCGGCGGCAACACTTTTACATTCATATTGTGGCAAACGCTGATATACCAGCTTAATTTCTCACTGTCGTTGATAACACTGGTCAAAAATGCCGCTAAAAACTCGGCCGGCCAGTGTGCCTTTAAATAAGCGGTCTGATAGGCAACCAGAGCATAAGCTGCGGAATGAGATTTATTAAAACCGTAGCCCGCGAAATGCTGTAGTAACGTAAAAATCTCACCGCTAAGTTCAGAGCTGATACCATGTTTTTGTTTTGCGCCTTGAATAAATGCCTCACGCATGGAATCCAGTTCTTCAGCCTTTTTCTTGCCCATCGCCCTGCGCAGAATATCCGCCTGACCAAGGCTGAATCCTGCCATCACAGACGCAATCTGCATAACCTGTTCCTGATACAAAATAACTCCAAAAGTATCACGAAGCACGGGTTCCAACAAAGGATGTAGCATTTCCGCAGTCTTATCTCCATGACGTCCGGCAATAAAATCCTCCGCCATTCCCGTACCTAAAGGTCCCGGCCTATATAGCGCAACAAGAGGAATCAGGTCTTCAAAGCTTTCCGGTCCCAAATCCATCACGAGCTTTGTCATGCCGCTAGATTCAAGCTGAAACACGCACTGAGTATCGCCTCGGCACAACATTTTGCAGGTTGCCTCATCATCTAGCGGTATCTCATCTATATCAATTTTTTTTCCTGTTGTTTCGTGAATAAACCTTATTGCGTCGCCGATAACAGTCAGTGTTCGAAGACCCAAAAGATCCATTTTTAAAAGCCCTAAACTTTCTATTTTGTCCTTATCATATTCAGTTGTAATAAAGTTTTCATTAGAAAGTTGCAGTGGCACATAATCCTTGAGATCATGCGGTGCTATCACAACACCGGCCGCATGAGTTCCAGAATTCCGTGGCATCCCTTCAACACTGCGCGCCAGGTCTATCAAGCGCTTAATCTCTTCATCGCCTTCATACAAATTACGCAAATCATTGCTGGCAACTAATGCCTTGTCCAGCGTAATACCCAAATCACGTGGAATCAACTTAGCCACACTATCGACGGTGGCGTAAGGCATATCCAAAGCTCTGCCAACATCTCGAACCGCGGCTCGGGCTTGCAAAGTACCAAAGGTAATTATCTGTGCTACTTTATCCTGACCATAGCGATTGATGATATAATCAAGGACTTGCTGGCGTTTTTCATAACAGAAATCCGTATCAATATCGGGCATACTAACCCGTTCAGGATTCAGGAATCGCTCAAACAACAAATCATATTTCAGTGGGTCAATATTCGTAATCCTCAAAAGATAGGCAACAATACTGCCTGCGGCACTACCGCGCCCCGGTCCTACCGGAATATCATGGTTACGACTATAACTGATAAAATCCCAAACAATCAGGAAATAACAATCGTATCCCATTTTATGGATAATATCCAGTTCGTACTCCAGCCTGCTCCAAACTGCCTGTGTCGGCTGAGGATAATGCGCGGCCATACCTTCCAAACACAACTGGCGCAAATAAGCATCAGCCGTCATCCCGTCAGGAATAGGGAATTCAGGCAACAACAAATTTCCAAAGCTCAGTTCAACATTACAGCGTGCGGCAATTTTAGAAGTATTTTCTAGAGTCTCGGGACAATCGGCAAATTTTTCACGCATTTCTGCCTCAGACTTCAAATAGAACTGATCGTTAGGAAACTTCATGCGTTTAGGGTCATCTACTGTACTGGTAGTTTGAATACACAACAACACATCCTGTGCTTCGGCATCTTCACGCCGTACATAATGCGAATCATTAGTAGCAACAAGCCCCAACCCATATTTATTTGCTAAACGTTTTAACTCAATATTGACTGTATGTTCTTCTTCTAATTCGTGGTCCTGAAGCTCCAAAAAGAAATTCTCTCGGCCAAAAATATCAAGATACTCCTGCAGGCTACGTTCAGCCCCTTCTAGATTTCCTTGCAGTATCTGTGCCGGTATCTCGCCGGCAATACAGGCACTCAGGCAAATAATGCCCTTACTATATTGCCTAAGTATCTCCTTATCAATCCTCGGCTTATAATAAAACCCCTCTAGATGCCCTAATGATACCAATTTCATTAGATTATGATAACCTTCATTATTTTCGGCCAGCAAAATCAGGTGATACATGCCTTCACGGTTGGTCTTTTCAAACCTGGAGCCATTAGTAAGATAGACCTCACAACCAATGATAGGTTTTATTCCCTGTTTTTTAGCTTCTTGATAAAAATCAATTACGCCGTACATAACTCCATGATCTGTTATCGCTAAACTATCCATGCCCAGGTCCTTGGCATAGGCGATAAGATCACTTATTTTCGCAGCCCCGTCCAACAGGCTGTATTGTGTATGTACATGCAAATGAGTAAAATTTCTGCTCACAGCTGTTCTCCTTCTAAAAACTCAGTCTAAAAACCAGTTCAAAATTTTAAATTCACATCGTTTATTATATCACTTTAGGAACTTTTTCTACGCAGAATCGTCCACAAAACACCCGGCACTAAAAAAAGCAGATTAAATGCCAAACTTGGAAATAGTGAATTTGCGGAATACGGAAAAAGAAAAGGCCAAATGCAGGCAACCAAAATACCTGCCAACATGGCTGCAAAACCTGCGGCAGGTGGAACGAACCCTTTAAAAAAAACGCTGAAAGTGAGTGGCAAGAAGATAGCCGATCCTCGTAATGCCATAGAAAGATAATTCCAATGCAAAACCAGAGAATCCAGATAATGGGAAACAAAAATTACTGCGCTAATCGTAACCGCTAGCACTGAAAAACGACTGATCCACAATAATGTTTTTACATCACGCAAGCCCATAATATCATTAAAAATATCACGAGAAATCATAGTACCAATTCCCAACGCCAAACCGGAAATAGAACCCAGCGACGATAACAATAGGGCAGCAATACCAATCCCCCCCAGCCATTCGGGCAGGTAATTACACAGATAAAAAGGCAAGGCATCGATGGCACTAAGCTCTGGGTGAACCGCATGCATATACATGCCAATCATCACTGAAGGTAATCCGACCGGAATAACTATAAGTGCCGCTGCGACACAGCCAACAGCGGCAGTCTCACTGTCTTCAGCTGAAAACAATGCCTGCACATAAGTCTGAGTGGAAATAACCCCTATTACCATGGACAGCAAACTAAACAAACTATTTTCTATTCCTTTGCCAAACAAACTAAGCCAAGGAAAAGGAGGGAAAATTTCTTTAATACCTGCCAATCCACCCATATCTATAAAAGAAAGAATGCCTCCAACAAAAACTGTCGCAAAAATCAGTACAAGCTTAAAAATACCGGCAAGGCCAGAACTGCTGATACCGCCAAAAAAGACCAACGCTATTACAATCACTACTATTATTGAGGCAGCTTGCAGAAAACTTGCCTGAAACAAACCCGTCAACAAATGTACTGATGTGAGCAGACTGGCAACGATACTAAAAAATATTCCGGCTGTAGCCGAAATACTGGCAATAGGTCCAACTTTTTTACCAAAATTAACTACCATAAATTCAGAAATTGTCATCAAATTACTGCTCCGCAGAGGTTTAGCATAAAAAAGACCCATAATAATGAACCCTATACCTGAGCCTAAAGTAAACCACCAGGCTGTAAGTCCAAGAGTAAACCCCAACTGTGCCGTACCTATAGTCGCTGCTCCTCCTACTATCGTACCGATAATACTGCCTACCACCATCCCAATACCGGAACTTCTGCCTCCCAAGGCATAATCTTCAGTTGATTTTACTTTGCGCCCGGCATATATTCCTGGCAGAATTGTTAAGAGCAACGTGATAACTAAGCTAATAAGCTGCATTGTTGTTAAACGCATAATATACATCCTCGTCAAAATATTGCTTTTTAAATTAAATTCGCTGCCAAGATTTAAAATCCTGCTACAAAAGTAAATCGTCATGTTATTCCTATATGGAAATCATATCTTTCTTTACACTTTTATAGTATTTGTATCATGGTGTTATTTTTTTCT
>CAYVGQ010000093.1:0-5640 GCA_964450295.1 uncultured Phascolarctobacterium sp.
GCATCTGCCGGCCGGAATACCGAAAGTCCTGGAATCATTCTCAGGCTCATAGTCTGTTCGATTGGCTGGTGGGTGGGTCCATCTTCACCTAAAGCAATACTATCGTGAGTCAAAACGAAAATAGAGCCTAAACCCATCAAAGCTGCCATACGAATTGCTGGGCGCATAAAGTCAGCAAACACGAGAAATGTTCCGCCAAAAGGAATAAACCCTCCATGCAAGGCGATACCATTCATAATGGCTCCCATAGCATGCTCACGAACACCAAAATGGATATTGCGCCCACAACGATCTTCCTTAGAAAAATAACCAACATTTTTCATTACCGTTTTATTAGATGGGCCAAGATCGGCGCTACCGCCAACTAAATTTGGTAGTTGCATAGCCAATTTTTGTAGAATATCACCCGATGCTTCACGAGTAGCATTTTTAGTCACATCTTTAAAAATCGCTTCTAGATCGCGCAGATTTATCAAAGTTTTTCCGCTTATGCGCTCTTCAATTTCAGCACCTAATTCCGGATATACAACCTTATAGTCTGCCAGTACTGATTCCCACGCCTGTTGTTTTTCTTCACACAGTTCGATTTTATTTTTAAAATATTGGCTGACAGTCAAAGGAATATAAAACGCCTGCCCTACTGGCCAACCAGCTTTTTCCTTAGTCAGAGCCAACGCTTCGGCACCAAGCGGCTCACCGTGACAGGAAGCACTATCCTGTTTAGGACTCCCATAGCCGATATGGGTACGTACAATAATCAAGCTCGGATGCTCTGTATCCGCCTGAGCTTCTTTTACAGCAGCTTCTATAGATTCAATGTCTTCAGAATCAGTTACACGTAAAACCTGCCAACCGTAAGCTTTGAAGCGGGCTTCAACATCTTCAGAAAACGCAAGATCAGTAGAACCTTCGATTGTAATTTTATTATCATCATAGAGATAAATCAGTTTCCCAAGTCCCAAAGTTCCCGCCAAGGAAGCCGCCTCACTGGAAACGCCTTCCATCAGGTCACCATCGGAAGTGAGGCCATAAGTATAATGATCGACAACTGTAAATTCCGGTTTGTTATATTTTGAAGCCAGCATAGTTTCGGCAATAGCAAAACCAACACCCATAGCAAAACCATGCCCTAAAGGTCCGGTAGAAGCATCTACACCGGCAGTATGTCCATATTCAGGATGGCCGGGAGTTTTACTGCCCCATTGACGAAATTCTTTCAATTCTTCTATAGAAACGTCATAACCAGCCAAATGCAACATCGCATATAACAATGCGCTACCGTGTCCAGGTGAAAGTACAAAACGGTCACGATTAAACCAGTTCGGATTTTTGGGATTATAGCGCATAAAACGGTCCCATAAAGTATAGATTAACGGTGCCGTGCCTAAAGGAAAACCGGGATGCCCTGATTTTGCCTTTTCCACCTGGTCAGCCGCTAAAAAGCGTAATGTATTAACAGATGCACGATCAATGGTATGCATTTACTGAACCCTCCTAATAACATTAGTAATATATTATATTATAGCATAAGTGAAGTAAATAAACATCGAGTATTTAAGTGTTTCTTTATATTATGCCGTTATTGTCTTTTCTAAAAATATAACAGTAACTTTTAAAATATCGTAGTAAATTTCTGAAAAAATAAAAAAATCATTTTTTATATAGCATTAAATTTTAAAACAGTGTATACTAATACCCATAATATCCTTTTATCATTGTATGTTTATTGAACATAATGTAATAATATCATTGTTATATCATCGTTTTTTTAGCAGAACATTTTTCGCTTTTTTACCGGACATCCCGACAGAGGTACGCTTCGTTAGTATACCTTGACGTCGTTATATATATTTTCAATCCTTTATAATCAATTATTTATAGGAGGTGTTTTGATGTTAATGCTTTTAGGTTTTATTGTTTTGATCACCTGTCTTGTAATAGGTGTACGTCGCGGTGGCATCGGTCTTGCCACAATCTCAGGTATCGGTCTTGTTTTCTTTATTTTTGTTATGGGCTTAAAACCCGGCAAACCGCCTGTTGACGTTATGTTAACCATAATGGCCGTAGTTACCTGTTCAGCTTTCCTGCAGGCTTCCAAAGGTTTGGATGTAATGTTGAAATACGCTGAAAGGTTTCTCCGTAGCAACCCCAAATATATTACGATTCTTGCTCCTATCACAACTTGGCTGCTAGCAGTTTTATGTGGTACAGGGCACGTTGTTTATGCTATGTTTCCAATTATTTACGATATCGCTATCAAACAAAATATCCGTCCGGAACGCCCCATGTCAGTTGCTTCTATTGCTTCACAAATGGGGGTATGCGCCTCTCCTGCTTCAGTTGCCGTGGTCTCTGTCGTAGCTATCCTTGGTGCTACAGATCATCCCTTCGGCGTTATGCAGATCCTTTCTATTTCTATTCCAGCTACTTTTATCGGTGTCATCATTGCAGGTATCTGGAGTATTAACCGCGGTAAAGATCTTGATAAAGACGATGAATTCCAATCTAAAATAAATGATCCTGAGCAAAAAGAATTTATTTATGGTGGCATGCAGGATCAAAGTCTTTTAAATATCAGCTTGCCAAAAACTGCATATCAAGCCGCTTCGGTTTTCCTGCTTGGCATTGTTGTTATTGCCATCTTCGGCAGCTTTCCGCAATTGCTGCCAAAATTTGCTGATGCCAAAGGTGTTTTAAAACCTTTTTCCATGACGCCTACCATTCAGCTAATGATGCTTTCTATCGCAGCTATCATCATGGTCATCTGTGATGTTAAAACATCAGAAGTAGCTTCTGGTTCTGTTTTTAAATCAGGTATGACGGCGATTGTATCTGTATACGGTGTTGCTTGGATGGCCGATACTTATTTTGGCGCTTATCTTCCCATTATGAAAAAATCTTTAAGCGACATCGTACTTACTTATCCATGGATGTACGCAGTCGTTTTGTTCCTTGTTTCTAAATTAATCAACTCACAGGCTGCGGCCGTAGCGGTTATTGTACCAATGGCTTTAAGTGTCGGTGTGAATCCTCTGGTCATCGTAGGCTTCATGCCTGCAGCTTATGGTTATTTTATTCTGCCTACATACCCATCCGACCTTGCCTGCATCGGTTTTGACCGTTCCGGAACAACTCATATTGGTAAATTCATAATCAATCACAGTTTCCTTTTCCCTGGCCTTATTGGCGTAGGAAGTGCCTGCTTTGTAGGTTATATACTCGTACATATGGTTTACTGATGATAGGAAAACCTCGGCAGAATTTAAATCTGTTGAGGTTTTCTTATATCTCTAAACAAACCTTTAAAAAAATGAAAGCGGCTTGTCTTTTAAGACAAGCCGCTTTCATTTTTCTAATAAACCAAGTAATTTATTGAGCTTCTTTAGCCTCAGCAATGATTTTTTCGGCCATTTTCATCGGTACATCCTCATAATGGTCAAATTTCATTTCAAAAGTGCCTAACCCTTGCGTCAATGCGCGTAAATCGACCGCATACTCAGAAATCTCAGCATAAGGAACCTGGGCTTTAACACAACCCATCCCATCTTCTAAGCTCTGCATACCTAAAATACGCCCTCGCTTAGAATTCAAATCACCAATAACATCACCCATCATTGATTCTGCACAATAAACATCCAAATTATATACAGGCTCCATCAAAACAGGTTTTGCTTGTTCCATAGCTTTTTTAAACGCCATATTTGAAGCAATCTTAAATGCCATTTCTGAGGAGTCAACAGTGTGATACGAGCCGTCGAGTAGGGTAATACGAAGATCTACTACAGGATACCCAGCTAGAACACCGCGTTCCATTGACTCGCGCATACCCTTTTCAACTGCCGGAATATATTGACGCGGTACAGCACCGCCAAAAATTTTATCAACGAATTCGAAGCCTTCTCCTGGTGGTAGCGGTTCCATTTTAATCACAACGTGACCATACTGCCCATGTCCACCGGATTGTTTCTTATGCTTCCCTTCAACTTCAGCATTGCCGCGAATGGTTTCTCTGTATTCTACGATTGGAGCATGTAAATCAGCCTCAACACCGAATTTACGTTTCATGCGTTCCATAATAATCTCGATGTGCTGATCACCCATACCGCTAACAAGCGTTTCTTTAGTCACACTATTTTTAGTCACGATTATTGTTGGATCCTCGTCCATTAAACGATTCAAAGCAACGGCAATTTTTTCTTCTTCGCCCTTCTTTTTAGCATAGATGGCACGAGTATACATTGGTAAAGGAAATGCGATAGGTGCAAAGAGAACGGGAGAATTCTTGTCGCTCAAAGTATCCCCGGTAGCAGTAAACTGCAGCTTGGTCGTAACGCCAATATCACCGGCCACTACTTCTTTTATAGGAATCTGAGTTTTACCACGCATCGTGAAAATGCTTCCTATGCGTTCCTCTTTTTCGCGACTGGAATTATAAACCATACTATCACTCTTTATTACTCCTGAAAATACCCTAAAGAAGCTCAAACGTCCTACAAAAGGGTCCGACGTAGTTTTAAACACCAAGGCAGCCATAGGAGCGTTGGCATCGCGAATTTCATCTTCACCGGTCTTTAGATTAGTTACAGTAAAATCATTTAAAATTGCCGGATAGGTAAAGTCGATGATAGCATTCATTACGCGACCAAGTCCAATGCATTTATATGCGCTCCCGCAAAGGACGGGGAAAATAATCGCTTGACGAATACCTTTAATTAGGCAGTCCATAATCTCCTCATCGCTGATGGTTTCCCCTTCTAGATAGCGCATCATGCAGTCATCATCCGCTTCAACTGCCGCCTCAACCATTTTTTCATGTGCTTCCTTAGCGTATTCCAACATATTTTCCGGGATATCCATTTCGATGGAGCTGTTGCCGTTAGCTTTATACGCCTTCATTTTATAGATGTCGATAACACCGCAAAAATCTGCTTCCTTCCCAAGAGGTAACTGCAACGGCAGTACGCGTTTACCAATTTTATTGCGCAAATTAGCTAAGATACTGTCAAAATCGGCATTCTCACGATCCATTTTATTAACAAAAATAATACGTGGCAGCTGTGCTTCTTCGGCCAGCTTCCAGCATTGCTCTGTACCTACTTGTACACCAGAAGTAGCGCATACAACAATCAAGGCACTGTCAACAGCGCGAAAAGCGCCTTTTACTTCGGCAACAAAGTCAGCAAAACCAGGAGTATCAATAAAATTAATTTTAGTATCGCGCCATTCTACAGGCGCCAAAGTTGCATTAACGGATACGCCACGTTTGATCTCTTCCGGCTCATAGTCAGTGGTGGTAGCCCCGTCTTCTACCTTGCACATTCTAGAAATTGCTCCTGAACGGTACAGTAAGGTTTCGGTAACAGACGTCGTTCCAGCTCCACCGTGACCCACAATGGCCACATTTCTGATCCTATCTCCAGTATACTCTTTCATGATTATTCCCCCTTGTCCTACAAAATTTTGATGCTATTAGATTTCGCTGACGCACAGTTCTTTTCCTGCATCTTAACTAAAATTTTAAAATTTACTATTTTGATCCTTTTAAAGTGTAACGCAAGTAACAAAAAATTCGGATATAAGATACAAATACAAAAGCACCCATACCTTTTGGTATGGGTGCTTTTCTAACCGGCAACTTTC
>CAYVGQ010000094.1:0-1606 GCA_964450295.1 uncultured Phascolarctobacterium sp.
TCCAACTTTGGTATCTTTTGCTGTTGATGTTATCAACGGCAACAAGGCAGTTTCGTCAGAGTTTAAAAATCCGGGGCATCAGGTTGTGTTCTTATCTTGCCCACGCGATAGTGCTGAAGTTTTAGACTTTGCCGTACTCCGTAAAAATATGCATGCTGTACATCAAGCAATTTTAGAAGGAAAAATCCTAGCGGCGGCGGCTGTCAAGGAAGGTGGTATTGCTGCCACTGTTAGTACTATGTGTCTCGGTAATCAGATTGGCATTGAATTCATTAAACCATTCCAGGACACTGAGAGGTTATTTACCTTGCAACCGGCTGGAATGGTACTGGAATTGAATTCAGGTACCGAGATTGAAGAACTGTTTGATGGATTGGACTGCATGCTTTTAGGGCATCTTACTGATGCACAAAATATCTGCATTAATGACACTGCTATTGATCTTGCAGATGTTCAGACGTCTTATATGGAAACATTGCAGGGAATATTTCCTTATAAAATTACAGAAGCAGCAACAAGCAAATTGAATCAGCCCTTGTATAAAGCAGAACTGCCGCTTACAGCTCCGGTAACACTGGCAAGACCAAGAGTGTTTATTCCGGTTTTCCCGGGGCAGAACTGTGAATATGACAGTGCCAGAGCATTTGAAGAAGCAGGGGCTCAGTCCGAGATTTTTATTATTCGTAATCTTACGACGCAAGCTATTGAGGAATCTGTAGAAAAAATGATCAAGATGATTAAAACCTCACAGATTATTATGATCCCAGGGGGCTTTAGTGCCGGTGACGAACCTGATGGAAGCGGCAAATTTATAGCCACGATGTTCCGTAATCCAAGAATCAAAGAAGCAGTTGCGGAGTTTTTAAATGAACGTGACGGTTTAATGTTGGGTATCTGTAACGGTTTCCAGGCTTTGATAAAATTGGGTTTAGTTCCTTACGGAGAAATCAAAGACATGGAAACAGAATCTCCTACCTTGACCTTTAACAATATTGGACGCCATGTATCGCAAATTGTTGATACGCGTATCGTTTCCAATAAATCACCTTGGTTGAGCGAAGCAGAGCCTGGCGATATTCACGCTGTAGCAGTATCTCATGGCGAAGGTCGCTTCTATGCACCGGAACATGTAATCAAAAATCTTTTTAAAAACGGGCAAATAGCAACGCAATATGTTAACCCATTAGGCGTACCGACGATGGAAATGCCTTATAACCCAAACGGTTCTCTGTACGCTATTGAAGGCATCACCAGTCCGGATGGACGTATCTTAGGTAAAATGTGTCACAGTGAACGCTTTACAGAAGGTTTATATCGTAATATAGCAGGTAATAAAGATCAGAAGATTTTTGTGTCCGGTGTCAACTATTTCAAATAAAACTAAAACGCGTACCTGCCAGCAGGTACGCGTTTTAGTTTTATTAAAGTTATGGTTCATAATTTAAAGAGCATATCCATAGGACGATCCTTCACAGGCTCTATTGTAGCTTTCTTTTTAGGCTGCTCAATAAGCTCCATCTCTTCGGGTCGAATTTTTCCACATTTATTTTCAAAATCGTCAACGATCCATTTTATACGATCATCAATATCAAGTCCGGCAATGTAT
>CAYVGQ010000094.1:1616-5595 GCA_964450295.1 uncultured Phascolarctobacterium sp.
TAGTTGCTCCTCCTAAAAACATGACATCAAAAAAACATCAATCTAACATCTTTAAATTTATTATAGTGAAAATATATCGATTTGACAAGTTGTTAGAAATATTTTTTAGTTAATGAGCTGAATTTGTGCTAAAATAATGACAAATGTTAAAATTTGGAGGGAAATATGAAATTAGATGTAAATAAAAACTATAGCGGTTTTGTTATAACACAGGCTGCGTATATCAACGAGCTTCAGTCTGAAGCATATGTGATGGAACATCGTTACAGCGGTGCCCGTCTTTTATATTTAGGCAATCACGATGACAATAAGGTTTTTTCCATAAGCTTCAGAACGCCGCCTCATGACGATACCGGCGTAGCACATATTTTAGAACACTCTGTGCTCTGTGGTTCACGGAAATATCCTCTAAAAGAGCCTTTTGTCGAACTTGTTAAAGGATCGATGAATACTTTTTTGAATGCCATGACATATCCTGATAAAACCATGTATCCTGTTGCCAGCCGTAATGCCAAAGATTTTCAAAATTTAATGGACGTATACTTGGATGCTGTTTTTTATCCTTTACTTTACGACAATAAATATACACTGCGCCAGGAGGGCTGGCATTATAACATTGATGAACCTGAAGGAGAGCTAAGTTATAACGGTGTAGTTTATAACGAGATGAAGGGCGTTTTTTCATCTGCGGATGCGGTTCTGGATTATGAAGCCATGAAGAATTTGTTCCCTGATACACCGTACGCTTATGAATCCGGAGGACATCCCGATGCAATACCTAAATTAACGCAAGAAGCTTTTGAGCATTTCCATACCACATACTATAGTCCGGAAAATTCTTATATATATCTGTACGGCGATATGGATATAGAGGCGACCCTGCAGTATTTAAATAATGAATATCTTACTGCTTTCAAACGTACGGGGGCATTGGATTCGGAAATAGTTATGCAGGCGCCGTTTACTAGGACAAAAGAGGTCACGGGTACTTATCCTATTGGCGCCGATGAAGATACGGAAGCAAAAACTTATCACGAAATGCACATTGTTACCGGTGATGCGCGTGATGTTAAAACTTCCATGGCGCTCAGAGTACTGGAAAGCGTGTTATTAGAAGGAAATTCTGCTCCGTTGCGTTTGTCCCTGTTAAAATCAGGAGTCGCTAAAGATATTAGCGGTTCTTATGCGGGCAGTTATCGTCAGCCCATTTTTTCGATCAAAGCTGCTGGCTCTAAACCAGAGCTACGGGATGAATTTGTCAGTGTAATTTATCGTACGTTACAACAGCTGACTATTGACGGTATTGATCAAGAACTTTTGGAAGCAAATCTCAACTATCTGGAATTTAAATTGCGTGAAGCTGATTTTGGCGCTTATCCTAAAGGCCTGATTTATGGTATTAGTGTTATGGATTCTTGGCTCTATGAAGGCGATCCGCTAGTCGGCCTGCGCTACAACGAAATATTAAAGCAGCTACGTCAAGGTATCAAAGCCCGGTATTATGAACAGTTGATTGAAAATTATTTACTAGACAATACGCATAAAGTTATTGTTACACTAAATCCGGAGCAGGGCAAAGAAGAATGTGAACAGAAATCCTTGGCCTCTAAAATGGAAGCTCTTAAAAAAACGATGAGTGCAGATACGATTGCCAGAAATATTGAACTTTGCAACGAACTACATAAACGTCAGTCGACTATAGATACTCCTGAAGTGCTAGCCACTATTCCGCTCTTGGAACGAAGCGACATCAAGCGTGAAATAGAAGTTGCGGAAACAATAATGTCACGTCAGGAAGAAAATGAACTGTTGTATGTGCCGGCTTTTACCAATAAAATAGCTTACCTGAACTGGTATTTTGATCTTACCGGCGTTGAGAAAAAACTTTTACCCTATTGCTATCTGCTCAGCGATGTTTTAGGAAAATTCAACACGGATAAATATACTTATCAAGAATTGGCAACGGCTTCCAATAAATATACAGGCGGAGTTGCCTTCCAGCTACATACTTATTCTGATACTGATGATGTAAACAGGTATACGATTAAATTTATTCTAAAGACTAAAGTTTTGACAGCAAATTTAAATAGACTTTTTGATATTTTGCAGGCCGTAGCTTTAGGCAGTAAAATTGATAATGTGCAACGTCTGCGGGAAATAGTGGACGAAGTGAAAACAGATTGGGACAGCAATTTCTTTTCACGCGGGCAAACCATTGCTTGCAGCAGATTAACGGCATATTTTTCAGCGGCAGCTCGTGTTAATGAGCAGGATCAATTTAGTTATTACGAGTTTTTAAAAGAACTGTCAGCAAATTTTAACGCGCGAGCAGAAGAAACTTTAGCCGAGCTCCAGAAACTGATAAAAATCTTTTTTACAAGCTCTAAATATTTGCTGGCTTATTCCTGTGAAGAATGCGAACGAGAAGTAGTTTTGCAGCGGGCACTTGCTTTTACCGCTGTCTTGCCACAGTCAGAAGCAGCCGGAAAAATGCCGCAGTTATTATCAGTTCCCAAAAAAAATGAAGGTATCATGACTCCCGGTAAGGTGCAGTATGTTGCTGCCGGAGGTGATTTCCGCAGGTTCGGGTATGATTTCCACGGATCGATGAAGGTTTTGGAAACCATTTTACGATATGAATATCTGTGGACAAAAATTAGAGTACAGGGCGGAGCTTATGGAGCTACTGCAAATTTTGACCGTAACGGTACTATGTTCTTTGCTTCTTATCGAGATCCCAAGCTAAAAGAGTCTTTACAGGCTTATTATGATCTGCCTGTTTGGTTAGAACAGCTGGAACTTTCGGAACGTGAATTAACTAAATATATTATTGGTACGATTAGCGGGTTGGATACGCCGCTAACAAACTCCATGCGCTTGGAGCAGGCCGCCGTTTATCATTTAAAACAGGTAACAGCGACAATGCGTCAGCAGATGCGCGATGAGATCCTTGATCTTACAAATAGTGATTTACAGAACCTGGCTCCCGTCATTAAAGATACTTTAAGCGAAAAGTACTTGTGCGTTGTTGGTAGCAGTCAGAGTATCGAGGCTAACAAAGATATTTTTGCTAAAACTCTGCATATTTAAAGACAATTAAAACTAATAAAATCCAACCTAAAATATATTCTACACTAAATAGTTTAAAGAAAATTTTTAAAAATAAAAGGATAAAAACAATTTGTGGCGAATACAAACAGGTAACCTAAAATGTGAAAACTTAGAGGAGGCTGAAGAATGCATACTTACAGTATGGAGCTTGGCGGTAGAACGCTTACCATGGAAATTGGTAAGATTGCTAAGCAAGCAAATGGAGCCGTATTAGTTCGTTATGGCGATACCGCAGTAGTAGTTGCGGTAACCGGTACCAAAACACCCAGGGAAGGAGTAGACTTCTTTCCGTTGACCGTAGATTTTGAAGAAAAAATGTATGCTGTCGGTAAAATTCCCGGTGGATTTATTAAACGTGAGGGCCGTCCCGGCGAACAGGCTATTTTAACCAGCCGCCTGATTGATCGTCCGATCCGCCCGATGTTTCCCGACGGTTATCATAATGATGTGCAGATCGTAGCGACTGCTGTATCTGTTGATCCCGATAATGCTCCGGATATGCCGGCAATGATTGGTGCATCCTGCGCTTTGTCTATTTCTGACATTCCTTTTGAAGGTCCAATCGCCGGTGTGCGTGTGGGCCTTGTTGACGGGCAGTTTGTTATTAACCCAACCGTAGAACAGGCGCAGGCAAGCCTACTGAATCTTGCTGTTGCCGGTACGGAAGATGCTATTTTAATGGTTGAGGCCGGTGCTAAAGAAGTTTCGGAAGAAACTATGCTGGACGCCATCTGGTTTGCTCATAGCGTTATTAAAGAACTAGTTGCCTTTCAAGAAAAAATTATGGCCGAAATCGGTAAACCCAAAATGGAAGTTCCGGTTTATGAACCTCCTGCAGAAATTGCCACCGAGATTGAAAACTATGGCG
>CAYVGQ010000095.1:0-5568 GCA_964450295.1 uncultured Phascolarctobacterium sp.
TATGCTATAGTAATTCATGTAATTAAATAAGGTAGCCTTTGGGGCAGGGTGAAATTCCCTACCGGCGGTAAAGTCCGCGAGCTTCTTGCAAGCATGATCCGGTGTGATTCCGGTACCGACAGTACAGTCTGGATGTGAAAAGGCGGCTATGAGTTTGTTTTTCAAGCCATAGGCAGAACCCCCAATGGTTTTGCCTATGGCTTTTCTATTTGACGGCATGAAGCCGCAAGTTTACTCAAAGAAGGTGATATGATGGACGATGAATTATACATGAGACAGGCGCTAGCCTTGGCTTCTCTGGCGGAAGGCAATACCAGCCCTAATCCAATGGTCGGGGCAGTAATTGTCAGTGCTGAGGGTGATGTTGTTGGTGAAGGCTATCATCATAAAGCAGGTGAGCCTCATGCTGAGATCAATGCTCTAAAAAAGGCGAAAGAATTGGCTCATGGCGGTACTATCTATGTAACTTTGGAACCTTGTTCACATTTCGGACGGACAGGACCTTGCTGTGAAGCGATTATAGCTGCGGGTTTAAAGCGTGTGGTAGCGGCTCTAGAAGATCCAAATCCTAAAGTTGCCGGTACAGGTTTTAAGCGTCTGCGTGATGCAGGTATTGAAGTGATTACAGGAATTTGTGAGGAAGAAGCCCGCTTACTCAACGAAAAATTTTTCCATTGGATTACAACGGGACGCCCCTTCGTATCAATGAAATATGCCATGACCTTGGACGGTAAAATAGCAACCCGTACCGGAGATTCCAAGTGGATAACCGGTGAAGATGCTAGGGCATACGGACATTATCTTCGACGGGCGCATGATTGTATCCTAGTAGGTAAAAATACAGTGCTGGCTGACGACCCGGAACTGACGACGCGTCTGGTAGAGGGAAAAAATCCACTGCGTATAATACTGGATAGTAACTGTGATGTGCCGATGACGGCGAAGATTTTTGACGGTGAGGCTGATACATTGTTGGTGACAAACACAGAACTTTGCGGTGCTAAGCAGGCGAAGGCAGAAGCTCTGCAAGTGTTGCCGAAGGTAGAGGTATTGCAGCTACCTGTTGTAAATGGGAAACTGTCTGTAGTTGATTTGTTGGAGGAGCTTGCCAGACGTAAACTGACCAGCATTTTAGTAGAAGGCGGCAGTACAGTGCATGGAGACTTTTTAGAAGCAGATCTGGTAGACCGAATCTACGCTTTTATCGCGCCGAAGCTGATTGGTGGTCGAGAGGCGCTTACGCCAGTGGGTGGCAGAGGCTTTGACTTGATAAAAGATTGTTATTTTTTAAAAAACACCGAAATACTGTCGCTGGGAAATGATATATTGTTGACCGGCAGAGTGGAAAGGAAGCATTGCTGATGTTCACTGGTTTAATTGCTGAACTTGGAACCGTACGCGGTCTAAAGCGGCTACAGAACAGTTACCATCTGACTGTGGATGCTAGGAAGGTGCTGGAAAATTTAAAAATAGGTGACAGCGTGGCTGTGAACGGCGTGTGTCTTACTGTAGTCTTGTTGGGATATGGTGAATTTACTGCCGACGTGATGCCGGAAACCGTGCGACTGACCAATCTGCGTAATTTACATAATGGTGATAGAGTAAATCTAGAACGTACGCTACGTCTGATGGACGGTTTGGACGGACATATAGTCAGCGGTCACGTCGAGGGGATAGGCGTTATAAGTAAATCCAGGAGAGACGGTATTGCTAATGTGGTGACGGTTCAAACTCCTCCAGAGCTGATGCGTTATATTATACATAAGGGGTCTATCGCTATTGACGGTATAAGCTTGACGGTAACAGAGGTTACAGATGAAACCTTTTCTGTGTCACTGATTCCGCATACATCAAAAGAAACGACTCTGGGATTTAAGAGTCTTGGTGATGAGGTCAATCTGGAGACGGATATTATAGGAAAATATGTGGAACAGATGTTAAGGTTTGATAATAAAGAGCAGAAAAATAGCAAAACCAGTGTTTTGAGTAAAGCAACTTTGTTCGAAAACGGTTTTATTTAAAGGGAGGCTATAGGAATGGAAGAGTTTCAATTTAATACGGTTGAAGAAGCAATAGCGGCTATCAAAGCCGGTAAAATGGTACTGGTAACTGATGACGAGGATAGGGAAAATGAAGGCGATCTGATTATGGCAGCGGAACTTTGCACACCGGAAACAGTAAATTTTATGGCAAAATATGCCCGAGGGCTGATTTGTATGCCTGCATCAGCTGAAATCATGGACAAGCTTCAGTTCGGTGCGATGGTGGCAAATAATACTGATAATCATGAAACTGCGTTTTCAGTGTCTATCGACCATGTGGATACTACTACGGGTATTTCTGCACACGAACGTGCTTATACAATGAAAAAATGTGCTGATCCTACAGCTCAGCCGGGCGATTTTCGTCGCCCGGGTCATGTGTTCCCCTTGCGTTCGCGCGAAGGAGGAGTTCTGCGCCGTATTGGGCATACTGAAACAACTGTTGATTTGTGTACCTTAGCGGGACTCAATCCGGTAGGTATCTGCTGTGAAATTATGAGTGACGACGGTAATATGGCTCGCACTCCAGAATTAAAAATATTTGCAAAGAAACACGGATTGGTATTTATTACTGTCGCCGCTTTGGTAGCGTATCGTAAAGCACATGAAAAAATGGTGCACCGTGCGGCTGAAGCTGCTTTACCAAGTAAATATGGTACATTCCGTGCTATTGCTTATGAAAATGATTTGGACGATCTGTGTCATGTCGCAATCGTTAAAGGTGATATCGCCGGGAAAAAAGATGTTTTAGTACGCGTTCATTCCGAGTGCCTGACTGGAGACGCCTTTGGTTCTCTGCGTTGTGACTGTGGCGATCAATTGGCAAAGGCATTAAAAATGATCGAGCAGGAAGGCTGCGGCGTAGTATTGTATATGCGTCAGGAAGGGCGCGGTATCGGTCTAGCGAATAAAATCAGGGCCTATGCTTTGCAGGATGAAGGCTATGATACTGTTGAAGCGAATGTGAAGCTGGGGTTTGCTCCCGACCTGCGTGATTATGGTATCGGTGCTCAGATTCTTGCAGATCTGGGACTTACCAGCGTACGCCTGATAACCAACAACCCCGCAAAACGCGTAGGTTTATCCGGTTATGGGATTACCGTCAGCGAACGTGTACCTATTGTTATCGATGCTAATCCCTTTAACGAATTTTATCTGGAAGTGAAGGAAGAAAAAATGGGGCATGAGTTGCATGAAGGTAATGGGCATGTAAAAAAACATTGTAATTGCTGCAACTGATATAAAAAGATAAACTAACTTTAATGGAGGAATGAACATGAAAACTTTAGAAGGTCAATTAACAGCACAAGGTATGAAAGTGGCAATCGTAGTAGCCCGTTTTAACGAATTTATTACTAGCAAACTACTGAGCGGGGCTATCGATTGTCTTGAACGTCATGGTATGAATAGCGAAGCCATCACTGCTGTTTGGGTACCGGGAGCTTTCGAGATCCCGTTGGCAACGCAGAAACTGGCTAAAAGCGGAAAATATGATGCAGTCATCTGCTTGGGGGCAGTTATCCGCGGTTCCACACCGCATTTTGATTATGTCTGTTCCGAAGTGTCTAAAGGTGTTGCGCATGTTGGACTAGAAACAGGAGTACCAGTGGCATTCGGAGTTTTAACTACTGAAAACATCGAGCAGGCGGTAGAACGTGCTGGCACAAAAGCCGGCAACAAAGGTGTTGATGCCGCTATGACCGCTATCGAAATGGTCAATCTGCTAAAAAATATTTGATTAACAAATAATCGTAAACTCTATGAGGTAATTAATAATGAAAGATATTTTAACTAAAGGCACAGCTGACGGTGTGCGCATTTATGCACTGTGCACCACTAATTTGGTACAGGAGGGTGCTGACAGGCACAAAACCTCTCATCTGGCCAGTGCTGCTTTAGGTAGGGCCATGAACGGAGCCCTGCTTCTGGCGGCAACGATGAAAGATAATGAACGTATCACTTTGCGTTTAAAGGGTGACGGACCGATTAGCGAGGTAGTTGCTGACGCTGAGGGTAATTGCGTTCGTGCCTATGTGGATAATCCTGATATTTTTCTGCCTTTAAAAAATGGTAAGCTGAATGTTGGCGGCGCTTTAGGGCAAGGGCATATCATTGTGACCCGTTATCTGCAAAACTCTGAGCCCTTTACCGGTTACACAGAACTTCTGGACGGGGAGATTGCCAGTGACCTTACCAACTATTTGTATACCTCTGAGCAGACACCGTCTTCTGTGGCACTGGGGGTTCTAGTAGACAAGGAAGGCAAAATCGTGACTTCCGGCGGATATTTTATTCAGGCTATGCCGGGCTGTGCTGAAGAAACATTGATTAAGCTGGAAGAGAACATAAGCCGTACACCTTATGTAACACAGTTGCTTGAGCTGGGCTATACTCCGGCAAAAATAATCGAGACCATTGCTCGTGGTTTAGATGTAACTATTTCCGAAAGCACGGAGCTTGAATATAAATGTCGATGCAGTCGGGAAAAAGTCTTGAATATGCTGGCAACGTTGGGCGATAATGAAATAGCTTCCATGAGTAAAGATGAGGAAACAGAAGTACATTGTTGCAACGAAATCTACAGGTTTAAGGGAGAAGAAATAGCTTCGCTCTTAAAAAATAAATAAGCCTTGACATATCGAACAACTGTTTGTATACTATTTATATATAGTATTGACAGGAAGAAATGGGAGGTTTAATTACATGAGTTTCGATAAAATGAATGCTGATAAAACCAAAGCGTTAGAGAATGCTATGCGACAGATTGAAAAGGATTTTGGCAAAGGCTCTATTATGAAACTAGGGGAAGCCAGTGCAAAAATGAACATAGAGGTCATTCCAACCGGAGCGTTGTCTTTAGACATAGCCTTGGGTGTTGGTGGCATTCCGCGTGGAAGAGTTATAGAAATTTATGGCCCGGAATCATCCGGAAAGACTACTGTCGCCCTGCATATGATTGCGGAAACCCAAAAAATCGGCGGTTATGCCGCTTTTATCGATGCTGAGCATGCTCTTGATCCTGAATACGCACGAAAATTGGGAGTGGATGTTGATAACTTGCTGATTTCACAGCCGGATAATGGCGAACAGGCACTAGAGATTGCTGATGCTTTAGTACGTAGCGGAGCTATTGATATCATAGTTATTGACTCTGTAGCGGCTTTAGTGCCGCGTGCTGAGATTGAAGGTGAAATGGGAGACTCTCATGTGGGTCTGCAGGCTCGTCTGATGAGTCAAGCTTTGCGTAAGCTGACAGGAATTATTTCCAAATCAAAATGCGCAACCGTCTTTATCAACCAAATCCGAGAAAAGGTTGGTGTTATGTTTGGTAATCCCGAAACCACGACTGGCGGCAGAGCGTTAAAATTTTATTCAACTATTCGTATGGACGTACGTCGTATCGAAACCCTGAAAAACGGCAACGATATGATTGGCAATCGTACTCGCGTCAAAATCGTTAAAAATAAAATTGCCCCACCTTTCAAACAGGCAGAATTTGATATTATGTACGGCGAAGGAATTTCCC
>CAYVGQ010000096.1:0-2647 GCA_964450295.1 uncultured Phascolarctobacterium sp.
TTTAGAAGTGTCATAATATATAGTTTGCGGAAAAATTATTACTTTGCAAAGAAAGGAGTCCACTATATCTTGAATCAATAATTGATCATTCTCAAAAAGGTTGCCCATCCAACCCCCGCCACTAATGATTATTAAATCACCCTTGCTTATAGTCGCTTTTAATCTATCCTTGAATAAATTATACATTTCTTTGGGAATTTCAAACACCGGTTTCTTATAACCAATGGTCTTTAAAAATTCTCTTTCAGCTGTAGTAATTAAATGATCTCCCAAATTCCTATGCAGAGGAGTTCCAATAAGAACACATTTATCCACCTTTACTTTGCTTATCTCATTTATTCTATTTGCATAATCAAATCTTCTCAGCCAGTATTTAATTCTCTTTAAAATTATCTCGAGATTTAGCATTTTGCGACCTCAATTCTCCTTGTGGGAAATTTTTTCCGGAAATAGCACTTTTTTAGCTAGCTCCGCCTTATAAAGCGTGCCCCAAGCTATCGTCCATAAAACACCATCAAAATATTTTCCAAATAAATCTTTATCAAAAATCTTATTCTCTTTAAATGTAACTGTCTTGCTCTTTCTACCATCAGTTTTAATAAAACCAAATTTCAACATATCTACTTCATTTTTCAGCATTTGCCAAAGAGCTTCCTCCAATGCATTCGGAGCAATCCAGTCATCACTATCTACAAAGGAGATGTATTCTCCCTTGGCACATTTAACTCCTGTATTTCTGGCGTCACTTAAGCCGCCATTTTCTTTATGTATAACCTTTACTCTTCTGTCTTTTACCGCATATTCATCACAAATTTTTCCACAACTATCGGGGGAACCATCGTCTACTAGAATAAGTTCAATATCTGTAAAAGTTTGCTTTAAAATCGAATCTATACACTGATGAATATATTTTTCTACTTTATAGACAGGAACTATAATTGATATCTTCGGCATAATTTTATTTCTCCCCGTCACTTTTATAGAATTCGTACTCTTATTGAATCTATTTATAAGTTAGACTTAATCTCTAAAAAATTAATTGAGACTTTTCAGTGCTTTTATTTGTGCAATAATATTCGACGAAGAATAAACTTATCCTGCTAGAGTGCAGAAGTCTCCTGTAAACCTACCTCCATTACAGATAAAACTACATAATCATTAATGGGCAATTATTAAAAAAGTATCGATTATTGTACTTTTTGCGCTTGGCATTCATTTATTTAACCAGGCTCGCATAAGTTCCCAAAATAAAATTTGAAAAGGCATAGTCGTATTAAAACGACTATGCCTTTTCTTTAAATATTATATATTCTGCACAACCTTCGAAAGTGCGCATCTTTTATTTATTAAGGGTTTGCTGTCCTTTTTCTGTTAACATCGTCCAGCCTTCTTCCTGCACGATCAGATCATTTTTCATTAAATGACCTAGCGCACGCTTAAAAGCGGCCTTACTAATACCAAATTTTTCTTTAATAATCTCCATGGGCGTAGTATCACAATAGGGCATTTTACCTTTACGTTTATGTAGAAAATTCAAAATATCATCGGCATCAGCAATTAAAGCATTCTCTTTCTGCTGACGCAGGGAAAGGTTAAGCCTGCCATCTTCCCTGATATAAGTAATTCGAGCAGTAATTTCCTGCCCAAAATCCAATCGACCACCGGGAACCTCGCTGCGATGAAGAAAGGCTAAAAAGCGTTCGTTGGTAAAAATAAAGAACCCTTCCGGCAGAATATTATAAATAGTACCGGTCACACTTTCGCCAACTTTGACTCCGGACGCAGGTTTAGATGCTTTCAGCATTTCTTCCTCTACCCGCATACTAACTGCTGGGCGCCCTGTTTTATCGCGATACAGCTTAATCCACACCAGTTGCCCCGGTGAAACATGTCCGCGCATTTCGCTGTATGGCAAAAACACCCCACGTTCAGCCCCTATATCCACGAAGCCGCCGTCTTTAGTCACACTTAAGACCTTAACATACCCGATTTGTCCCTCACGCATTTTAGGAAGTTTTTGACTGGCAGTAAGACGACCATGGGGGTCTTTGTAAAGATAAACTTTTACCGCATCACCCACTTGAATCTCTTCTGTTTGCTGCAGCTTATGTAGCAAAATATCATCAGAGGTATTTCCGGTGCCGGCATTAAGAAAAGCACCCATGTCGCCTAAGCGCGCTACCTCTAGGGTAACAACATCACCGGCACGATATTTAATTTGACCGGAATTATCCTTTGCCTCAGTCATTTTTTCTCTCCACAAATTCTTCCGACGGCGCATCTGCCCAAAGTTGTTCCAGATTATAAAACTCACGTTCTTCTTCAATAAAGATATGTACAACACAGTTGCCGTAATCCATCAAAATCCAACGACCTTCGGCATAACCTTCCTTGTGCGCCGCAAAGAGTCCTGCTTCTGCCAGTTTATCTTCGATATTATCAGCAATGGACTTAACCAAAATATTATTTCCGGCACTGGCAATAATAAAATAATCAGTTACAGGAGAAATATTCTCCATATTTAGCAATAAAATATCTTTAGCTTTTTTATCGCTGGCAGCTGCCGCGATTTTGTGTGCAATCTCTTTAGTAGTATAGTTCATCTTTTTGCCTCCTTTTATTCTTGTTTTTCATCATTATCTCGCAT
>CAYVGQ010000096.1:2657-5486 GCA_964450295.1 uncultured Phascolarctobacterium sp.
AGACTTTTGAACTTCGTCAAGTGATGTTGCCCAATAACTTATTCCCTCAGTATCGTTAAATTTGCCATATAGCATTCCTGATCTAACCTTTTCATCGCCAAACAGTTTAAAGCTATTGGCGGTTTTGATCATTGTAAGGGTATTCATATCCGTTTCTACATGACGATCCACTGTTGAGAACAAAGCCGGTATCTTGGTCACGGTATCGATATTAAAAATTTGTGCTGCCGCAGCTTTCATAAATTTTTGCTGACGTTGCACACGCCCAATATCGCCAAGCTCGTCTTTCCGAAAACGCACATATTCACCGGCACGCTTACCATCTAAATGTTGATAACCATGTTTGATATCAATCAAGAGATCCGCATAGGGGTCCTCGTAGTACATATCTTTTTCAACATATAAATCTACTCCGCCAATCAAATCGATAACATCAATAAAAGCCCGCCAGTCAACCAATACATAGTAATGAATAGGTACTTGCAGTAAATTAGCTACCGTTTGTTTGGTCATCATAACGCCGCCATAAGCGTATGCGGCATTCAGCTTATCCCAGCCTTGGCGACCGGGTATTCTCACTTTAGTATCGCGTGGTAGCGAAAGCAAGGACACCTTATTTTCACTAGGTTCAAAGCTTGCCAACATAATGGCGTCGGTACGCTTAGGTTCTTCCGTATTAGCCTCACTGTCACCGTCATCTATACCCAAAAGCAGGATATTAATACGCTTGTTCAGTTTTTCATCTTGGGTAATCTTGTCATTTGCGCCTATAATATCGACTTTAGGCGGATTGATAAGATTATCATAGACCCATACTGTTCCCCAAAAAACGCTTGTTAAAAGCGCAGCTAAAACAAGCAGCACAAAAACCAATCTTCCCCAACGTAGTTTATGTTTTTTACGAACAGGGCGGTTCTCTATATTTTCTTCCAAAGACATCGGCAAATCTCCTACGAATTAAACTTCAGTTTTTTGAACTTAGTTGCAATTTCATTATAACCGTTGATGCAGTTAGGGTGAATTAATAAATCATACTCCAACAAATAGCGCATTGTCTGGGCATAAGCTTTCAGCATTGCTGCTTCCAAATCAACTTTAGCAAGGCGCCGCATTTCTTCTATTCCTTTAAAATCACGGGTCGGCTCAAGCAAGTCGGCTAAATAAACTATCATGGCAACTTTACTCATCCCAGCCACACCGGTTGTATGATATCTTATAGCGTCCAAAATCTCGGGATCAGTAACGCCATATTTTTCCTGAGCATAATAAACGCCAAGCTTAGCATGTACGAGAATCGGCTGATTTTTTTCGACTTCGTCCAGCGGCAATCCTAAAGTACTGGCCTGCAGTAAAAGGTCGCGCGTAGGAATCTGGCGTCCGCAATCATGCAAAAGCGCCGCCACTCCTATTTGATTTTTGTCTAAGTCATAAACCGCTGCCAATTCTAACGCAGTTTCATAAACCAACAATGAATGTTTATACCGTTTATATGGTAGCGACTCTTGTAAAATTTTTTTTATTTCATTTACTTCAAGCAAAATCTTAGCTCCTTTCTCCGTACTTTAAGAACGGTAAAGATGCTCTTGTAAAATATATTCTTCCACTTGCGCAGGGACAAGACCTTCAATAGACATTCCAAGTCTTACTCGTCGGCGAATATCTGTAGAAGAAATATCTACCTCCGGCGTATTAAGCAGTACAATTTTATTTTTAGCGAAGTCACCGAAAAATTCGCAGACCTTGTCAATCGTTTGCCCGTAACCGGGCCTGTCCGCGGCGATAAAGGTTACTTCTGTTAACAGTTCTCTGATTTTATGCCAAGTATTAAGCATCGGCACTGAATCAGCACCAATAATAAAATACATTTCATAACCCGGATACTGATTTTTAAGCTCTACCACCGTATCGTAAGTATAAGAAACTCCACTACGACGCAATTCTATATCCGTAACTTCAAAATAATGATATGGTTCCGTTGCCAATTCAGTCATTCTGTAGCGGTCGAAGGCTGGCGCAAACTCTAAGCCAACTTTATGTGGTGCGATAAATGCGGGGACAAAAATTATTTTCTCCAAATCTAAACGATTATAAATAAACTCGGCCGTGCACAGATGTCCTAAATGAACGGGATCAAAAGTTCCGCCCATAATGCCCAGCCTTTTATCATTCACGCATTTTCCCACCTTTCTTATTATCACTATATTATATCAAAAATACGCCTTTTTGCACAACTATATCTAAATATTTACCTCAACGAATAACGCAACACCCGATCTTCTAAAGAAGGTCGGGTGTTGCACTTTTACAAAATGAGCTTTTTCAGCAAATACTGTACAATAATTACAACCACTGCTAAAATTACCAGTGCTTTGATTCTGTCCTGCAAATCAAACATTGTTTTAGGTCTTCTTAAATAATTTAAGAAGGCTTGTATTTTTTCTGATAATTTGGTTTGTTGGGTCTTATTCCTTTTTACTTCATGTTCCCGGCAATAGTTTTTACTCATAACGCAACGCATCTATCGGGTCTAAAAGTGCGGCCTTGCGCGCCGGATAAATACCAAAGAACAACCCAATGCCAACAGAAAATACTACAGCAATAACAATGGTAGGTATAGAAATAACCGTTTTCCATGCAGCAAAATAACTGATGGCATAAGATGAACCAATTCCCAGAATTACACCTAGCATGCCACCAACAATGCCAATAACCATTGCCTCAATAAGAAATTGTAGCAGAATGTTATTATAAGTAGCTCCCAAAGCCTTACGAATGCCTATTTCACGTGTACGTTCCATAACCGTGGCAAGCATAATATTCATGATACCT
>CAYVGQ010000097.1:0-884 GCA_964450295.1 uncultured Phascolarctobacterium sp.
GGCTTATAGTGAAGGCAAAGAAATGATTGCCAATATTTTGCCGTCCGCCAGTGCTGCCAGACATTATCCCATTGCCTTTAATCTTATTCCTCAAATAGATACTTTCTGCGATAATCTTTATACCAAGGAAGAGATGAAGATGGTGAATGAAACACAAAAAATCTTGGAAGATTATGATTTGCGGATTACGGCAACGACTATCCGGGTCCCAATTTATCGCAGTCACTCTGAGTCGTTGAATATTGAGCTGGAAAACGAAGTTGAGCTTGACGCTATGCGCAAGGCTCTGACACAATTCCCCGGTATTACTCTTCAGGACGATCCAGAAAAACAGGAGTATCCAATGCCACTATATACTTCAGAAAAAGACGAAGTTTATGTCGGTCGTTTACGTAAGGACGAGTCCTGCGCTAATTCGTATAATATGTGGGTTGTTGGTGATCAGATCCGCAAGGGTGCAGCACTGAATACTTTGCAGATTGCTGAAACCATGATCAAAAACAGTTGGATTTAGAAGAGGAGAGCGACACAGTTAATGAAAATTTTAGTGCAAAAATTTGGCGGTACTTCCCTTGCTTCCGAGGAAGCACGTATAGCCGTTAAAGATAAGGTTCAAAAGGCTGTACGTAGCGGCTGTGCTCCCGTAGTAGTCGTATCTGCTATGGGACGTAAGGGGGAACCTTATTCTACAGACACACTGATAAAATTTTTAAAGGAAGCTAATCTTTCGGTTAATGTTCGTGAGCTGGATATGATGATGTGCTGCGGTGAAATTATGGCTGCCTGCGTCATGGCTGCAACATTGCAGAAATTCGGTATTAATGCAATGGCACTGACGGGAGGTCAGGCGGGGATTGTTACAGATTCACAGTTTGGAGCCGCTC
>CAYVGQ010000097.1:894-5463 GCA_964450295.1 uncultured Phascolarctobacterium sp.
TAAAAATATCAATGTCAGCAATTTGCATCATTTACTGGAGTCAGGCGTAATTCCTATTGTTTGTGGATTTCAAGGAATGACAGAAAATAACGGTAAATTCACGACGCTGGGACGTGGAGGTAGCGATACAACTGCCGCAGCGTTGGGAGCGGCTTTGCATGCTGAATGCATTGAAATATATACTGATGTTGAAGGTATTATGACAGCTGACCCGCATTTAGTGAAAGAGGCTTCTATTTTAAAACATATTTCCTATGGCGAGGTTTGCCAAATGGCACATCAAGGGGCAAAAGTAATTCATCCGCGCGCTGTAGAACTCGCAATGAAAAAAAATATTCCTCTGTTGGTTAAGTCTACCTTTAGCGATGCTCCCGGAACCCTGATTACCAACGATTGCGAAGAGCCTGAGGAAGATATTTCGATTAGCGAACGACGTTTGGCTAGTGGTGTAACGCATTTAACCAACCTAGCACAGTTTCGTGTTACTCTTAATGCAGAAGATATTGCCAGCGGTCGTAAGCTGTTTGAAGATTTAGCAGATGCAGGTATAAGCGTCGGTTGTTTGAACCTGTCAGAGAACAGCGCGATGTTTGCTGTTTTTTCCGAGGATGTTGAACATACTAATAAAGTTTTATGCGGTACAAATTTTGAATATACTTTAACAGATGGCTGTGCCAAGGTTTCAGTAGTTGGCTCGGCAATGCGCGGCGTACCCGGCGTGATGGCTAACTTTGTTGCTGCTCTTGCAGGCTGCAAAATAAGTATTTTGCAGACAGTGGATTCTGACACGACGATTTCAGCCGTTATTAAGCAGGAGCATTTGCTTGATGCTGTAACAGCTCTTCATAAAGCTTTTAAATTATAAGCGAGGTGTAAGCAATGAGAAATCCTTATTTTGGCAGACTTTTAACCGCTATGGTTACTCCATTTAATGCGGATGGCAGTGTTAATTATGAAAAAGCAGCTGATTTTGCCGAGTGGCTTATTAACAACGGTTCTGACGGATTAGTTGTTGCCGGTTCAACCGGTGAAGCTGCGACAATGAGCATAGAGGAAAAATTAGAACTATTTCGTGTCGTTGTTAATCGAATTAATAAACGTGTTCCTGTTATTGCCGGGACCGGTTCCAATGATACTGCCGCTTCTATTAAAATGACAAAAATGGCGGAAGCAATGGGTGTAGACGGTTTCTTGATTGTAGGTCCTTATTATAACAAACCTACACAGGAAGGCTATTACCGTCATTTTGCTGCAGTTGCTCAGAGCACAGCTTTACCAATTATCGTTTATAATGTTCCCGGGCGTACGGCTTCAAATATTGTGCCCGCTACTGTAGCGCGTTTGGCCGACGATTATGATAATATCGTAGCTATTAAAGAGGCTGCCGGCAACGTAGCTCAGGTAGCAGAACTTTATGCTGCACTGCCGGAAGATTTTACTATTTATAGCGGCGACGATGTTTTGATTCTGCCGTTTATGTCTGTAGGAGCTACGGGATTGATTTCTGTGCTCAGCAATATTGGTGGCGGTATTTTGCAAGATATTATGCAGGCTTACGAAGCAGGGCGAGTCAAAGAAGCTGCTAAGTTGAATACAAAAATGTTGCCTTTGGCAAATGCAATGTTTATTGAAACCAATCCAATTCCTGTCAAAACCGCAGTAACTCTAGTAACCGGCATTGATGCTGGTCAACCGCGCTTGCCGCTGACAGCAATGGAATCGGCAAATTTAGCAAAAATGACTGCTGTGCTTCAAAAGCATGACTTGATAAAATAATCCGGCTCAATTAGTTGTTTTTATGTAGATTGATATTCTTAAAATACGGTGATATTTTAGTTCAGTATTCTAAAAAAATTTAACTATCGTAGCTTTACAATAAAGCTACGATAGTTTTTCTGCGTTTGGGGCAGGAATTTTACTATTTATAAAGAATTTAATAACTATAGATTGTAAGGAGTGAATTTTGTGCTTAAAAACTTTTTAGCTTTATTTATAACACTGATATTTATGCTCGGGCCTGCTGGTTTGGGTGAAACTTCAGGTATTACAGAGTATGAAAAATTTATTGTACCGTCTTATTGGATTGAAAACAATGCCGCTGGAGATAAGGTAGTACTTAATGCCGCTGGAGTTGAGGCCTTTAATAAAAAAATTCTTGCGGCATCATCAACTGTTTATGATATGGCAAATTACCCTAAAACAATCAAGGGTACTACGGTAGCGGCCTATGTAGGCAGCCATACTGATCTTAGTGACGATCTATATCGAGAAGGTAAACTGGTCAGTGATAATTATAAAAATATCTTGCGTTCACAAAGCAATGTAACTGCAATTCCCAGCGAAGTAACAGTTCGTTATGGCGTTACCGTAAGACGAACTAATATGCGTAATTTACCTACCGGCGAAGGGTTATTCTACTATGCCAGTGACCGCAATTTCGATGCTTTGCAGGAAACTGCTTTGGATCCTGGTGAAGTGGTAGCGATTTTGCATACCAGTATGAATGGCTATTTTTACTATGTTCAGGCATATAATTATCGTGGTTGGATTTCTAAATTTGATGTCGGGATAACTGATCGCAGTACTTGGATACGCTATGCCGCGCCGAAAGATTTTCTTACCGTTGTAGGTAAAAACTACACTTTAAAGGCCGATGGAGCGCGGGTTTTATTTCAGCAGGGAGCGCGCTTACTGCTAAGCAACAAAAATTCTTCCAGCTATACAGTAAAGGTTCCTGTACGCACCAAAGAAGGTAAATTGCAAGAAGAGAAGGTTATTCTTGCTGTGAATAATGCTTTGCTGCATGAAGGCTATTTACCTTACACCACAAATAATATTCTTAGAAGTGCTTTTAAATTCTATGGGTCTGTTTATGGCTGGGGTGGGCTACAAAACAGTGTTGACTGTTCGAGCTTTATCAGCAACGTATACCGCACAGTTGGCATTTTTTTACCTCGTAATGCAGATGAGCAGGAAACAAGCGCCGGCATCCATAAAAAAATGGCAAATATGAATAGTACACAGAGAACCAATGTGATAAAAGAATTGACACCCGGTTCTATACTGCATATTGATGGACATGCAATGCTGTATATAGGTTCTTCCAACGAAATTCCTTATATTATCCATTCGCTGGGTAGCCATTATACAGGTGGCACTAGGCATAGTATCATGAGGGTAGTCGTCAGCGATCTTAGTCTGCAAAAATCTAACGGGAACACTTATTTAGACGAGTTAACCACCTGCGTAACTTTTAGATAGAAATTGAAAACAAAAGAGGTATTTAATGATGAAATTAGATCAGGAAGCATCCAAAGAAGTATTAAAAACAATTCTAAATGGATTTGAAGAAGAAAGTATGGTAAAGGCCGAATCCCTAACATTTTTTTTATGCAAGGAGTGCCTGCCTGCCTTAGCAAAAATGAATATTCCTGCGAATATTGTTCAGGCAGTCAATCAATTAGCTGCTAAAGATGAGGAGCTGACGGCTCCGGGAAAACTTACGGATCTTGTCTTGATACAAGAAGGACATCTGCAAAGAATTTTGCTTGCAGGGTGCGGCAAAGGCAGTGACTGTAACCCGGATAATTTTCGTAAAGCGGGCGGCAGCGCCGCAAGAGCTCTTACTGCTGGTAAAGTTCAGGAAACTATAGTTATTGCTCCGATTTTAGCTACTCCGATAAGAGCAAATTATTTAGCAACTTTAGGAGAAGGATTGCTTCTTGGGGGTTATCAGTTTAATGAATGTAAAGGACAGATTGAAGTACAGCCTAAATTAAATTTTTCTATCATTTCCTCTATTACTAATACCAAAGAGATACTTAATGAAGCGGAAATCATAGCGGAAGCCGTCTGTTATACACGCAACCTAGTCAACAGGCCGGCTAATTTTGTCACTCCCAGTGTCATGGCTGAGGAAGCTGAGGCTTTGGCGCTGGAATATAATATGAAATTTGAAATATTAGATGTAACTATGATGGAAGCCATGGGAATGCATGCTCTGTTGGCTGTAGGACAAGGATCCATTCACCCGCCATGTCTAGTGACTATCAAATATAATGGTGCAGGGGCTGCACCCTATACGGCTTTCGTTGGTAAGGGCATTACATTCGACAGTGGCGGTATTTCAATCAAACCTAGCGATAATATGGGTGAAATGAAAGATGATATGGCTGGCGCCGGAGCAGTTTTAGGTGCATTAAAAGCCATTGCAGCTTTAAATATGCCTTGCAATGTTATGGGAATTATAGCCTGTGCCGAGAATATGCCATCCGGTAGTGCCCAGCGCCCCGGCGACGTTGTTAAGGCTGCAAACGGCAAAACAATAGAGGTTATCTCTACAGATGCCGAAGGGCGTATGGTATTAGCCGATGCGGTTTGGTATGCTTGTAAACAGGGCGCAGTCAAGGTTGTAGATATTGCTACGCTTACCGGCGGAGTTATCGTGGCGCTGGGCACTGAGACGGCAGGCATCGTTGGCAACGACGATGCCTTGATTCAGCATATTATTGCTGCAGGGAAAAAAGCAGGAGAAAGTTACTGGCATTTGCCATCGTTGCCTGAATGTAA
>CAYVGQ010000098.1:0-4284 GCA_964450295.1 uncultured Phascolarctobacterium sp.
TTCGTAATCATGGCGTACTTCAAGGGGTTATTGTTCCGTTAGAGATGCCTCAAGAAGAAGTTGAGCGATTTCTTGCTACAGTGGCAACACATAATCAGGTTGCCACTGTTAGCACACCTCAAAAATATATTTTAGGAAGCGGCAAGTATCACGTTGCGGTAATGGACTTTGGTATCAAACAAAATATTTTGGAATACCTCGTCAGTTTTGATTGTCATGTGACTGTTTATCCTGCCTACACTACATCGGAAAAAATTTTGGCAGATAATCCGGATGGTATTTTCCTTGCTAATGGACCTGGAGATCCGAAAGATCTGCAACCGATAATCGCTGAAGTAAAAAAACTTATTGGTAAAAAACCTATTTTGGGTATTTGTTTGGGGCATCAGCTTCTCGCATTAGCTAACGGTGCCGATACTTTTAAAATGAAATTCGGACATCGCGGAGTTAATCATCCGGTAAAAGATCTAGCTACAAATAAAGTGACTATCAGTTCTCAGAACCACGGTTACGTAGTCGATGAGAAATCCTTGGAAGGGTTGAATGTAGAAATTACGAATATCTCTTTGAATGACGGGACGATTGAAGGTTTGCGGTATCTTGATCATCCGTCGTTTTCGGTACAGTATTATCCGGAAGCGAGCCACGGACCCGGTGGTTATGAATATTTATTTAAACGGTTTGTAAAAATGATGGGAGGTCAAAACTGATGCCAAAACTGAAAAACATTAAAAAAGTTCTTGTTATCGGTTCCGGCCCAATTATTATCGGTCAGGCAGCAGAGTTTGACTATGCAGGTACGCAGGCTTGCCGTTCCTTAAAAGAAGAAGGTCTAGAAGTGGTTCTGGTTAACAGCAACCCCGCTACAATTATGACTGATGTGCATATAGCTGACCGTGTTTATATTGAACCTGTTAACGTAGAATTTTTAGAAAGCGTTATTAAACGTGAACGTCCGGATTCTTTGCTGGCCACACTTGGAGGGCAGGTAGGTCTTAACCTTGCAATAGATCTAGAAGAAAAAGGGATTCTGCGGGAATATAATGTGCATCTTTTGGGAACCCAGATCGACAGTATTAAAAGAGCTGAAGATCGGGAACTTTTTAAAGCTACTATGGAAAAAATTAATCAACCAGTTCCTGAAAGTACCATTGTTGAAACAATGTCTGCAGCCAAGGAATTTGCTCGTAAGGTTGGGTTTCCTCTTATCGTTCGTCCTGCTTATACGCTGGGAGGAACCGGCGGCGGTATTGCGGAAAGCGAAGATGAACTGGATGAAATTGTTAACAGAGGGCTGAAATACAGTCTGATTGGGCAAGCGTTGATTGAACGTAGTGTAGCAGGTTGGAAAGAAATTGAATTTGAAGTACTACGTGATGCTTCAGATAACTGCATTATTGTCTGTTCTATGGAAAATCTTGACCCAGTAGGTGTTCATACAGGTGATTCCATAGTTGTTGCTCCTGTACAAACGCTTAATAATCGCGAAGTACAGTTGTTGCGTCAAGCTTCGATTGATATAGTACGCGAACTAGGCGTTCGCGGTGGTTGCAATGTGCAGTTGGCTCTAGATCCGGAGTCGGAACGCTACTATGTAATTGAAGTTAATCCGCGAGTCAGTCGATCTTCTGCACTGGCATCCAAAGCCACAGGTTATCCTATAGCTAAGGTTTCCAGTAAGATAGCTCTGGGTTATGATTTAGATGAAATTCAGAATGCTGTTACTAAAAAAACTACAGCTTGTTTTGAGCCTGCTATTGATTATGTTGTGTTAAAATTTCCGCGCTGGCCTTTCGATAAATTTGTAACGGCTGACCGTACTTTGGGAACACAAATGAAAGCTACCGGTGAAGTAATGGCTATTGAACGTAATCTTGAAGCGGCGCTGTTGAAAGCTATTCGTTCACTGGAAATAGGACTTACCCATCTGGAAATGCCGGAACTGAAATTGTTGAGCGACGAAGACGTTCGTGCGCGTATTTCCAAGATAGATGACGAACGCCTTTTTGTAGTAGCAGAGGCTTTTCGCCGTGGTGTAACTATTGAAGAAGTGCATGCAATCACCATGATAGATAGATGGTTCCTGCAAAAAATAATGAACATCATTAACGTGGAAACTGCTTTAAAAACTGAAACAATGACGCAAGAATTGATGCATAAAGCTAAACGCATGGGCTTTGCCGATGTTGTGATTGGTGAGTACATCGGGCAAACGATGATGCAAGTACGTTCTATGCGTAAAGAATGGGGAATAATTCCTACTTATAAAATGGTTGATACTTGCGCCGCAGAATTTGAAGCAGAAACACCATATTATTATTCTACTTATGCGCTAGAGGATGAAGTTCGTGTCAGCGACAAAAAGAAAGTCGCCGTACTAGGAAGCGGTCCGATTCGTATCGGTCAAGGAGTAGAATTTGATTATTGTTCTGTACACTCTGTATGGGCACTTAAAGAACTGGGCTATGAAACAATCATCATCAACAATAATCCTGAAACAGTAAGTACAGATTTTGATACATCAGATCGTCTTTATTTTGAACCACTTACGGTAGAAGATGTACTGAATATTCTTGACAAAGAGCAGCCTGAAGGCATCATTGTACAATTTGGTGGACAGACTGCTATCAATCTTGCCGGCCCGTTGGCAGAAGCAGGAGTTAAGATTCTTGGTTCCAGCGTTGACAGTATTGACCGTGCTGAAGATAGAGAACGTTTTGAACAACTTCTGGCTGATTGTAATATTCAGCGTCCTAAAGGACATACTGTTTTTGACACAACCGGTGCTATAAAAGCAGCAGCTGATGTAAGTTATCCTGTTATGGTACGCCCTTCCTATGTTTTAGGTGGACGTGCTATGGAAATTGTTTATAATGATGAAGAGCTTAAGCACTACATGTCCAGTGCAGTTAAAGCTTCCCGCGAACATCCTGTACTCGTTGACCATTATCTACAGGGCACGGAAGTGGAAGTTGATGCTATCTGCGATGGCACCGAAGTTATGATCCCCGGCATTATGGAACATATTGAACGCGCAGGAGTGCATTCCGGTGATTCGATTGCTGTTTATCCGCCACGGACTTTATCTGAGTCCGTAATTAAAAAAATTATTGATTACACTAACCGTATGGCTTTAGGGTTAGAAGTAAAAGGTATGATCAATATTCAGTACATTGTACGTAATAACAAGGTATACGTTATTGAAGTAAATCCGCGCTCTTCACGTACGGTCCCGTTCCTAAGCAAGGTTACTAATGTGCCGATGGTCAATGTTGCGACTAAAGCTGCAATGGGGCATTCGCTACGAGAGCAGGGGTGTAAACCTGGGCTGGGTTTTTTCCCGGATTATTATGCCGTCAAAGCACCTGTTTTCTCTTTTAATAAAATGAGCAATGTAGATATTACCCTAGGTCCTGAAATGAAGTCTACGGGGGAGGTAATGTGCGTTGACTATCAATACTCACGTGCTTTGTATAAAGCCTGTATTGCTGCTGGTATTAATGTACCGCATGAGGGGGCAATTTTGATCACTGTTGCCGATATGGATAAACCTGAAGCAGCAGAAATAGCTGCCGGTTTTGCTGATTTGGGGTATGAAATTCTGGCGACCGGCGGCACTGCCGAATATTTAAAAGAACAGGGTGTTAATGTAACCGTTGCTACTAAAGTAAGCGAAGGCAGTCCGAATATTCTTGATGAAATTAAAGACGGGCACATCAGTATGGTTATCAATACCACGAATCATGGGAGAAATGCTGAACGTGATGGTTTTAAAATTAGAAGGTCCACAGTTGAGCACGCTATCGCCTGTCTGACATCAATGGATACAGCTCGCGAGTTGCAACACGTTATGTCGGCGATGCGTCGTCGCCGTATAGTCAGTATTGTAGCTTTGCAGGATTTAGCCTGGGAGGGATAAACCAGTGCCGAAAATGATAATTAACGCTACTGTTATCGGTCAGCGTGTTTTGAATGCAACAACTAAATTAATAGAAGTTTATGCTCCCGAGATCGCTAAAATAGCTACTCCGGGACAATTTGTGAATGTACAGGTATGTAAAAATACAGCACCGCTTCTACGGCGTCCTCTTGGAGTGGCCGGAGTGAATGCTGTTAACGGTACTTTTACGATGATTTACCGTATTATTGGAGAAGCTACGCAGATTTTAGCTGAAACTTGCAGTGGCGATAAACTTAGTATAGTCGGGCCTCTTGGGCACGGCTTTGACATGGAAGCAAAACGTCCATTGCTTGTTGGTGGCGGTCTTGGTTTGGCTCCATTAT
>CAYVGQ010000098.1:4294-5453 GCA_964450295.1 uncultured Phascolarctobacterium sp.
ATGCCGAAGAACTTTTTTGGACAGATTTATACGAAGATACCTGCCAAAATATTCATATCACAACTGATGACGGAAGCTGTGGCACTAAGGGAACTGTAATTGCCTTATTGCCGCAATTATTGGACAGTGGTAAGTACGACTGCGTGTATGTTTGCGGTCCTGTCCCTATGATGAAGGCCGTTGCAGAAGAAGCCGCTGTTAAGAATGTAAAATGTCAGGTTTCTTTAGAAAAATATATGGCTTGCGGAGTGGGAGCATGTTTATCATGCTCCTGTAGCGGTATAGGCAAGCGCCTAAAAGTTTGCACTGATGGACCGGTTTTTTGGGCTGAGGAGGTGGGCGAATGGTAAAAGCATTATACGAAGGCCGTTTAGCAACCAATATTGCCGGACTAAGAATGCAAACACCTATTACCACCGCTTCGGGAACTTTTGGCTTTGGCTTGGAATTTACAGATTTTCTCGATTTGGAAAAAATTGGCGCCGTGACGGTTAAAGGAACATCTTTAGAACCGCAACCGGGCAACCAGGGACAGCGTGCAGTGGAAACTCCCTCGGGTATGCTTAATTGTATCGGTCTAGAAAATCCCGGCGTTGACTATTTTCTGGAAACAACATTGCCGCAACTACGTAAATATAATGTACCGGTAATCGTCAATATTTATGCACATTCGTATGAAGATTACGGTCGGGTTGCAAAAAAACTGGATGTAGAAGGTGTCGATGCCTTGGAAATTAATATTTCCTGTCCTAATGTCAAAGAAGGCGGTCTTGTTTTTGGTACTTGCCCTGAAAGTGCGTCAGAGGTTGTGCGAGCTGTTAAATTGAACACATCAAAAATGGTTATTACCAAACTGTCCCCCAATGTGACTGATATAGTAACTATGGCACAGGCTGTTGAAGAAGCTGGAACCGATGCTCTTTCCTTAATTAACACATTGATAGGAATGAAGATCGATATTGAACGTCAGAAACCTGTTCTTGGAAATATTATTGGCGGACTTAGCGGGCCGGCAGTTCGTCCCATAGCAGTACGTATGTGTTACCAAGTAGCGCAAAAAGTTAAAGTACCAATTATAGGTATGGGTGGTATTATGACAGCAGAAGATGCAGTTGAATTTTTGCTTGCCGGTGCTAGTGCGGTGGCTGTAGGCACTGTT
>CAYVGQ010000099.1:0-5433 GCA_964450295.1 uncultured Phascolarctobacterium sp.
AGGCTGGTTTAAAGCAACCGCCAGCGGTAAAGTTCCGCCGTCCGCTTTAAGTATCTGTACCGGAGCAACAATGTCACGCTCATCTAAGCTGTTTTCAATCTGCTGACAAAATTTCTGAAAAGTTTTATAAACCGCAGCTGAAAAATAAGCTGAGTTAGTACGCCGCACAAAATTCAGTTCCCCTGAAAGCTCGGACCCCAGAAAAATTTTTTCATAACCACAGTTTTTCAATTCTCCTGCTAAGCGATATTCGTTTTCAGGATTACGCACAGAGAATTTGCCGGAAACAGCCGCAGTTTTTGTTTCAGCTTTATCCGACAGTTTTTTATGCTGCCACCAATCGACAGGAGCAGTTATCTTACCGCGATGGTCTACATAACCGCTCACATAATATGGCTCAACCGGGAAACTTCTGCTAACATTCATCCCCGGTCCGGTCATCACTGCAAGAAATACTGGTTCTGTACGCCCCTCCGTAAGAGCATTCGTCACAATCGTACTAGAAATTACGACCCGCTCAATATTCTTTACCTTCTGAGCAATCAGCACTTCATCCAGCGCTGCCAAAATCCCTTGGAGCACATCGGCCTGTGTTGTTTTGCATTTCGCCTGCGCAATGATCTGTTCCCGGTCAATCAGCACCGCATCAGTAAAAGTTCCGCCCACATCAATTCCCAGCAACATTTTCTCACCCCGCTTTTCCGCACAATCATTAACGCTTTATAATTCCATACATAGAAGGAAAAAACCTGCAAAAAGAGAAAATTTATTATCAAATATAAAAAAACCGCCTAAAGGCGGTTTTTAACTAACTATTTAATCAAAGCATGCAATTCATCCTTATGCAAAGTAATAATTTTTTTCACTGTATAAAGCGCAGTCCGCCCGCGGCAATCAAGAAACAAAGCAATATCTACATCCGGCATACCGCTGACAGCCTGGTCTAAAGTTACACCGTGTACGGGCACTATTTCAAATTTCACTACCATGTTTTTCCTTTCGCGCGGCCCTAAAAGCATTGCTTCAAAGTAATCATCTTCACGTGGTACGTCCTGTAGATTAACGCGTCCGCGTAATTGAACGTCCGCATATTGTTCTTGTGGCAGATAAACACGGATAAAAGCATCTAAAATTATGCCCTCTTCCTTGCCTTCGTTATGCATGGGTAATTCTACTACAAACTCCAGCTTGTCAGCACTGCGACTAACCACCTTAGCTTTAGTACGCTGGTCTACCTCAAAATACATTTCTTCCTTGCCTTTATACCAAATATATAATCTGATAATAATCGCCGCCAAAACTACCAGCGCTATCATACCTTTTAAAACAAATAACATTTTTTTAGCCTCCTCAGCGTGCCCGGCGATAATTTTTTATGACAACAATCGGTGTTTTTTGGCTCCCATTGCCAAAAGGATTATCAATCAGTATTTTGGCAACTTCGTCAGCATCAACACCTTTGGAAACACCCACAACACAGGAACGCTTCAAATCGTTGACGTCCGCAACGGCAGCTCCATAAGCGCCAGTAGCTTTAACAATCTCCTCGGCAACCTTAGCGGGGTTATGTGGTCCGTAAACAATGTGCTTGTCATAAGGCGGCATAGTTCCTGTAACATCGTCAATAAGACGTGCCTGCTCACCGCCCAGACGATAAAAAACACCGGAAACGCCAACGCATTTGGCGGCAAAACCACAAATAACCGCCATCAGAATCCGCAGTCCTCCTTCGGCATCGATTAAAGCCTGCATACTGTACCAGCCTGAAATACTTCCTTTAGAAGGAAACAAATGGCACAATGTTTTGGCTAAAAAGCCAGGTTTAAAATCTTCGCTTCGTTTCGCTCCGCCCTGAGTAATGGCAACAACACTTTCAGCAACACAGACTACGTCATCAGGAGTAATCTTAGAGCCGCCAAATTCAACAATAGCGGCAGAAATATCATCGTGATGAGTTAGGATACGTGTCGGTATTGACACGATTTCAAATTTCTTTTCCATCTTCTCACTCCTTAATTGTTTCCTGTTGAAACAGCGCATTGATTTTATCGAAAAAGCAGGAGTCCAAACGGACTATTTTCCCCTGCTGATTGGTGAACAAATTACGAGTCTTACCTTCAACCAAAACCGCTCCATCCGCCAAACGAACTACTGTATAAAAGAAGTCCATCTTGGCGCGGCTAAATTCTGTCATTGTTGTTCGCACCTCGAACTCATCATCAAATGTCGCCGAATTTTTATATTTTACCTGTACTTCGGTAATCGGAAAAATAATGCCATGCGCCATTAAATCAAGCAGCTCGATACCGGCTGCGCGCAGATAAGCAACACGCCCCATTTCAAACCAGCGCAGATAGTTGGCATGATGTACAACACCCATCATATCCGTCTCTACAAAACGTACCCGGTCTCGAATAACAATCATTTCTGGTACTCCTTCTCCTTCTTCAAGCAAAACTAATTTATATTATAACACTTTTTAGCCCTTCGCTTCAACCAAAGTCATAATTCTTACAACAGCTTCCTTCACTAAAGCCGATAACGGTCTTGGTTCCACACCAACTATTTCAAAATGGCTTTGACTCACCGGCAACAGAACTTTCTTCGCTGTTGCACTGCCAATCGTCTCTGCTATACGCGGTGTTATTTCTCCCATCATTGCATTAGAAAGAATAATTCCAATCGGACCAACTATAATATCCGCTGTTGCCACAGAAATGCAAATAGCATTTTCTCCGGTTGCTCCTTTTTTTACACCGGCCTTCAACATAGCTGCCGTGGCCAAGGCGTTGGTTCCCAAGCCTACAAGTTCCACATTTTCAGGGAGTTTATCTGATAACTGACTCACAATTTGTGCGGCTAGACCGCCTCCCATACCATCAATAACAGCGATTCGCATAAAACAGCCACCTCATTTCATAATGCACTCGCTTAATATTATAACAAATTTTTCCCTTTAATAAAAAAATCATAAATTTTATTGCACGCTTGCATACGAAAGGCTCCTGTTGCCAGGAGCCTTTCGTATGTTTATTGACTTACTCGTTTTTGGAAATTTCCTAGAACAAAAACATTCTCTTCAATGATAACAAAAACTTCCGGATCCTCCGCCAGTAACAACCGTCTCAACTGCAAAAATTCACTTTTAGAAACAACGGTCATCAAAATTTCTCGTTCTTCGTTTTTATAGGCACCGTAAGCGTTCCATTTTGTGACACCGCGATTAACCTTTTCAAAAATAATCTTTTCCAACCCCGGCTTTTTAGTTACAATCAGCATCGTCAGCATAATATTCTGGAAATGCACCTTATCCAAAACATAGTAAACTATACCGGTAAATAATACCGAATAAATGGCCTGAGAAATACTAAATATAACGGCGCAGCTACCAAAAATAAAAACATTTAGCATCGCCGATACTTTCCCAACACTTAAATTAGAATGTTTCTGCATTAACAAGAGCCCAAGAATTTCCTCGCCGCCACCGCTTCCGCCGGAAAGCAAAGTCATACCCGCACCGATGCCACAAACAACACCGCCTGCAACACAAGCCGTCAAATGCTCGTCTACCAGCAAATGGTCTGCTATAGGTACAACCGTCAAAAACAAGCTGTACCAGCACACACAGTAAATTGTTTTAGCCAAAAATTCCTTGCCGAAACGCTTCAACGAAATCATTAATAAAGGTATATTTAAAACAAAATATAAAACACCGGCGATGTTAGTACTACCAAAACTAATACCAAACCAACTTTCCATAAAATGCCTTATCAACTGGGCAATTCCAAGAAAACCACCATTATAAAGTCCCACGGGAACTATAAACTGATTCAAGCCCACAGAATAAATTAAAGAACCGATGACTATGAGCAAAGTCATCCTTGGTGTAAGCAATAATTTGCAGTAGCTCATAAAGCACGCCTCCGCCCATATATTTCTACCTCTTTGATGATTATATATAAAACGCGAAATTAAGTAAATGCCCAATTCAAATATATATTTGTTAGAAGCAGCGTCTGCCGTATTTCTCCTTATAAAACTTGCAAGCTACGCTGCATTATGCTATAATTCGCTATGGTACACAACGCACCTAAAATGCGCCCGTAGCTCAGTGGATAGAGCATCGGCCTCCGGAGCCGTGCGCGGTGGTTCGATTCCACTCGGGCGTACCAATAGTAAATAACGTCAAGCCCTATTCAAGGGCTTGACGTTTTTTGTTGTCGTTTTTAGTGTCAACAGGGGACGTTCCTTTTCTGTCAACATTTAGAGTATACGTTCCTCTTGCCAAATTCAGGATTCTTTTACGTTCGTTAAATATCAGTTAATCTTCAAGGCGTAAGCGTTAGATGGCTATATCTCATGCTTATTTTACCATTAGCAACAAATTATTACCTTGCAGTTTTGCCGGATTCATTACTTCAGCCAAATTTTCCGATGTAGCCATAAGATCAACATCAGACGCTGTTGCTACTTTAATATTAGTCCCAGCTGAATAATTAATATTGCTACCCTTCATAAAAATTCCGCCTACAAGACTAACGACTGCCGCTACCGCAACAGCGCCACCGTCTGATTTGCCTTGTCCCTCAAAATTTGCCGTTAGAGGAACTGTTATACTGTTAATGGTTTTAATTTTTGTCGGTGAAATGGCCAATTTACCTTTACGACCAAAACCGCCAGCTTTCCTCGCTTCAGTAATTATTGCCTCTCCAATAGTGTCTTTGGCAATTATCACAATATTATTAATCATTAAATTATCAACCATACGAATTTCTATTGTTTGCCCTTTTTTATTAATTTTTGAATTAGCATCTTTGACTAGCTCAACCTCAAAAGTAGTATCTTTAGGAATATATACATGACCCGGTTGAACACCACTGTTTTGTACTACTATCAATCCGGGTGTCCTATTTTCTCGCACAGCCGCTACCCTCTCCGCCATTGTCAACGGTTTTTCAGGAATTACTTCATCGGCAGCCAATGCCGATAATGGTGTGCTACCAAAAACAAGCAGCATACATAAAATACCTGAAACAACTTTCATCTGCCAACCGTTAATCATCATAATAACATCCTTCCATTTTTTAAATAGTAAAACAAGAGTATTAAATCTAGTTTTAAAATATTCCTAAATCACTTCCTTTGAAGTATTACTTTCATCCCACTTAGAATTTTTGATTAACATAAAGAAGTGTCAAAAAAGGAACGTCCCCTTGTCAACCTTCTAAAACAGCTCATTTTATTTCATTACTTAATACTGCCGCTCATAACCATATAAATAGCCTCTTGAAGAGGACTTTTTTATTCATGGCAAAGAGCGCGTTCTACACTCCAATAAACCGCGTCTTGGCCAACTAGGTCATAAATGCCACCGCGATGCATCATTTCCATTACATCATCCTGTAAACTGCACAGATATATTTGCAGTCCCTC
>CAYVGQ010000100.1:0-3360 GCA_964450295.1 uncultured Phascolarctobacterium sp.
TCCTGCCCCGCCAAGACGAATGGGTTCGAAGCTACCCTTTACCATACGTGCGATCGACATTTCGCCGCCGACAGGTCTTGCGCCTTCAGCTACAACAATAATACTAAATTGTTTGCCGGCAACTTGACGAGCTCTGATTTTGTCAATTACGGAATCAATGCTATATGGTATTTCTGGAATCAGGATAACATCTGCTCCCCCTGCCAAACCAGAATGCAATGCGATCCATCCGGCATATCGACCCATAACCTCCAGCGCCATAACGCGGTGATGAGATTCTGCCGTTGTATGGAGCCTATCCAAGGCTTCCGTAGCCATCGCCATTGCCGTGTCAAAACCAAAAGTACGTTCCGTACATGGAAGATCGTTATCAATCGTCTTGGGCACCCCTACGACCTTAACCCCGCATTCTCTAGCAAGTTGAGCCGCTATATGAAGACTGCCATCCCCACCGATAACCACTAAGGCTTCAACATCATTTTTTTTAAGATTTGCCAATACTGTCGCTCTTTTATCGTAATAAACTAGTTCTCCGTCTTCTTCTACTGCAAATTTAAACGGATTATCGCGATTAGTGGTTCCGAGAATAGTGCCGCCGCGTGGCAATATTCCTGAAACATCCTTATATTCCATCAGTTTCATACGGCCTGTAACCAGACCGTTAAAACCGTTTGCTATTCCCCAAATTTCATAGCCATTCTTAAGGGCTGTTTTCACCACAGCCCTGATAACTGCATTCAGGCCGGGGCAATCACCACCACCAGTAAGGACAGCCAGTCTTTTTTTTGCTTGGCTCATTACCTTCTCCACTTTTTAATCAACATTCCACACCGTAAAACCTTCCGAACTAATACGGATTGACTCTGTTCCGTCAAATTTATCATAGCAAAGCTTATCTTCTTCAAGATATCCCGGCCAAGCTGTTACAACAACAAATTTTTCGCTAAGTTTGTGCAGTAAAACATCAATATCAATATGAAAAACTGGCACGAATAGAGTTTGCAGACGATCAAGTAAAATCACTTCACTATCATAACCCTCTAAAATGTCTGCCATCATCTGCGGTGCTTTTCTCTGACGCTCGCCAGGAGGAACTTCTAAAAATTTTTCGGTAATTAAAAGGCGACAATCAATGTAATCCCATTTTTTTTCTTCGGCAGCCTCGCGCAACACCTTGCTTTTGCCACTGCCAGGTTTCCCTGTTACGATAACAACCTTTACGTCCTTACCCTTCACGCCTTCTACAACTTTCACAAATTCTTCTACTTGGCTCATGTCAATTACCTCCTATTACGCTTAGCGTAAATTTATCCTGCACTTTTTAATTACTGCTATATTCGCTGTTTGTTTACAAAATCCTCTAAAAAAATAACATCATTTAGAAAATTCTAAATGATGTTATTTTTTGTTTCACATTTATCAATTTATCAGCTGCGTTTCCGATGGCTAAAACGTTCACTTGGATCAATCGCCAAAAGTCCACTGTAAACCTCACTCAAATCCGTATTTTCACTACGGTTGGTAATATACTTTTCTAATTTACGTTTTACTCTCTGCAAAGCATTGTCTATAGATTTAATATGACGACCTAATTCGACAGCAATTTCCTGATAGGATTTTCCGTCCAAATAACTCATCAATACTTGCCATTCAAGATCACTAAGAATATTATTCATTTTATTTTCAATATCGACAAACTCTTCCCTGCTGATGATCACTTCTTCAGGATTCGCTACTTTTACCCCCGAAATTATATCTAGCAAGGTTCTGTCAGAATCTTCTTCATAAATAGGCTTATTCAGCGAAACATAAGAATTTAGAGGAATATGTTTTTGACGAGTAGCAGTTTTTATAGCCGTGATAATCTGACGGGTCACACATAACTCGGCAAATGCTCTAAACGAAGATAATTTATCACTGCGAAAATCACGAATCGCTTTATAAAGCCCAATCATGCCTTCTTGTATAATATCTTCACGTTCAGCTCCTATCAAAAAGTAACTGCGCGCCTTAGCACGAACAAAATTGCGGTATTTATGCAAAAGATATTCCTGAGCGAGGGCATTATCTTCCTGCTTTACCTTTAGGACAACATCTTCATCCGCCATGTTTTCAAAAGCGGCATAAGGGTTGTATGGTATTTCCGTACTCATTGGCACTGACCTCCGTTTCTTAGGGATTTCTGCATCTATAAGCTTTTTTATTATACTTTATACTTATGTCATCGTCAATTTCAAGTCTTGCGCCGCATTTTTTCAAAATGATTGAGAACGTGTTCTTGTAATCTACCACCCAATTCATTCCTGCCTAAGCCACCACTTAAACGTTCACTACGTTCCGCAATCTGTTTTTTAGTCAGCAGATATTCTTCTCGAAATTCTCTCGCGGAAATCCTATAAGCGCCACTGCCGAGTACATTTAACTGTTCTGCGTAGTCACTTGTCACAACAAAAACCTTACCGTCTTTCTTGACTAACTCATAAACACGTCGCTCTATCCATGAGTCTGCCGTCTCCCCTTCACCAGTGAAAACTATTTCCAGTGCTCCTGATTTTTCTACTACAGCTGGGCCGGCTACGTCCAAAGCATCAAAAACAAGAATTCCTGTTTCGCCTTTAAAGGCAATATATTCCGCAAGTTTTTCTTTTAAAAGTTCTCTGGCGTGTTCAAGATTTTCTTCTCTAAATTTGCGGAAATCAGGCCAGTTATTGATGACATTATAGCCATCTACTACGATCCAGTCCTGCATCGCTCATAGTCCCGCTTGAACCCGGCGCTGACGTACAATCTCATACAATACTACTGCTCCCGCCACCGATGCATTCAGTGAAGCAACTCCGCCCTGCATCGGCAGGCTTACAATAAGATCACATTTTTCTTTAACCAAACGCCCCAAGCCCTTGCCTTCGGCTCCAATAACAACGACCATCGGACCAGTAAGATTACTTTTACAATAGTCTTCTCCGTCCATATCAGCACCAGCTATCCAAAAGCCCCGTTTTTTCAGTTCATCAATGGTTTGCGGAATATTGCCAATTGGAACTACAGGCACATATTCAACCGCGCCTGCAGAAATTTTTGCCACCACCGCATTCAACGGACAGCTACGTCGCTTAGGCAAAAGCACGCCATGCGCGCCAGCAGCGTCAGCTGTTCTTATCAACGCTCCTACATTTTGAGGGTCTTGAAGTTCATCCAATAACAGCAACAACGGAGTTTCATTTTTGGTCTCGGCAATTTGCAAAACTTCTTCCAAACTGTAAAAACGTATGGGTGCAGCTAAAGCTACAAATCCCTGATGGCGCACGCATTCAGCAAGCTTATCCAGGCGTTCGCATTTAACAAACTCAGTAACTATCC
>CAYVGQ010000100.1:3370-5408 GCA_964450295.1 uncultured Phascolarctobacterium sp.
GTATCTCGCCGACACTTCCGCCTTTTATGCCATCCTGTACTAAGATTTTATTTATAGATCTGCCACTACGCAGTGCTTCTGTTACAACATTACGCCCAGCAATAATTTCTTCAGACATAAAGCCTCCTGTTTATTGTTGTTTTTTCTCTTTAGATGCCAAAATGGCAGCGAGACGGCCACAACTCATGGCACCTTCGCGACAAATTCCTTCGCTGACACAAGTCGGTCCCGCATTCTCAAACAATACAGGCGCCACTTTTTTACACTCAGCTAGCATCCTTTCTGCCAGTTGTCTAATTTCCCATTGAGCACGGTTACAACAGCGCAAACTGAAAAAATTCATCAGGGAGCGCACATTAAAAGTAGCAACTATCTTTGTTTCAGCAGCATTAGGAAGAATATAACGCGCATCCTCTGCCGGAATTCCATATTCATCTGTAAACTTATTATATAGAGTCTGAATATTTTTCATCAACTGTTCAAATTCAGCTTTTGCCTCAGGTCTAGCAACAATTTTCGGCGGCATAATCGTTTCAAAATTTTGCTCTTTAACATATCTCTGAGACTGCTGGGAATATGACGCTATACGGTGACGTACCAGTTGATGCGTAAGCACTCTGGAAATACCTTCTATAGCAAATGTAAATGTTACATGCTCTAAAGTGGAGAAATGCCCCATTTCCACAAGTTTTCTAACTAATTTAGTAGCCTGCTCACCTGATATTTTTTCTTCAAGCTGAGCAGCACCAATGGGTGAATAGCATAAGCGTGCGCTCATAGCAACAGTTTTTTCAGGCTCCGGCGTATATCTGAGTAATTTTACTTCCATGTTATGTCACCCCTTCTTTTGTACAGCTTCTAAAATAATCTTAAAAGAGCATTCTAAAATTTCTTCTAAACGTTCTTCTCGATCGCTTAAAAATAGCCATCCCAACAGTGCTTCAAAAGCAGTGCTCATACGATATTCATGTACGGAAGCACTTTTTGGTACAGTAGACTTTGTATTTCTTCCGCGTTTAGCCATATAGGCTTCTTCCTCAGTAAGCTTTGACAATAATGCTTCCATTGCCTGCGCCTGCATTACCGCAGACACCATTTTGGACCCCAAATCATGAATAATTCGTACCTGTCCGGAAGTTGGCAGTAAACGCAGTCTCACATAAAGAGAAAAAACAACATCACCGATATATGCCAAAAGTATCGGATTTAGTTGTTTCGGTTCTCCATAATGCAACCCGGCAGCCGAGCAGGCTGCCAAGGCATGAGTTTTTATTTGCTGATACTGTGCGAAGTTCACTGTTTTTTCCAATGTACACCCTGAGGCGTATCCTCCAAAATAATACCTATTTCACTTAATTTATTACGCAAAGCATCAGCTTGAGCATAATCTTTATGAGCTCGTGCTTCTTCGCGCATAGCAATCAGCATTTTCATTAATGACGCCTCCACACTGCTGTCTTCTGTAACTATAGCACTGGGAGCTGTCTCCAAAATACCAATAATTGAACACATTTCTTCAAAAACGCTCTGCAAAACGGCAACCAGCTTGCCATCCGGTTTAATGTCATTTTTCAAAATAATTTGTTGATAAATATTTATTTCTTTAGCCAATGCAAACATATAACTTATTGCCAAAGCGGTGTTAAAATCATCACGCATCGCATCTAAAAATTCATTTCGTAATTCCAATGCTTTCGCTCGGAGAGCCATACTGTCTTCTGTTGAACCCGCACTCATCATTACTGCCAGTGCCGAAAGATTTTCTTTTGCAGTCTGTAATCGTGATAAACTGCGTTGCGCCTCTGTAAGTCTTTCGTCACTAAAATCAAGCGGACTACGATAATGGGTAGAAAGAATAAAAAACCGCAGTGTTTCCGGATCATAGTGTTCCAGAATATCGATAACCATGAAGAAATTTCCCAACGATTTAGACATTTTTTCTTCATTAACAGTAATAAATCCATTATGTAACCAATATTTTACAAAGGGATGACAACCAGTGCATCCTTCTGACTGTGCGATTTCATTTTCGTGATGC
>CAYVGQ010000101.1:0-1041 GCA_964450295.1 uncultured Phascolarctobacterium sp.
GTCTTTACTTGATTTCCATATTATTTTAAATTGGTTTGTAAAACTATTTATATCTTTTGCAAAATCTTTTGAATGTTTATCATATCTTTTAATATCGTAATATATCTTATTTTTTATAATAGGGTGTACGGCAGGGAGCTTTCCAATAACTCAGCATTTCATCATCCATGCGAGCTATAAAGAGCTGAAAACCTGCTGTTTCTTGTACGGTTAAAAGCTCGCCAACGATACTGGCAACAATTTCGATGCCTTTTTCTGCCAAATAATTATGGCATTTACGGAAGATTATCAGCTGTTCCATCAAGGTAGTCGCACCGGAACCGCTAACAATGACCAATAGTTTTTCTCCTGTCTTGATAGCCAAATCTTTCAGCAAAGCATCAAGCATGATCACCGCTGTTGCATCGGCAGTTTTCATTTCCGTCAAAACCCCGCCACTCCCAGAATTTCGACCCGTACCGAGCTCCATTTTACCCTCTTCAATTTGAGAAACAACCATATCAGTAGCGGGATGAGTAGCGCCTTTAATTGCCACAGCAAGAGTAGCCATATTGTCTGCGAATTTCTGCGCGATTGCGGCAACTTCTTCCAAAGATTTACCTGCGGCTGCAGCAGCACCGGCAATTTTATATAAAGGCACACAACCTACCAGCCCGCGGCGGTCATCGGCATTGCTGCGAGGTGCGCCGGCAATATCTTCTTGCACCACTACCTTCACTACATTCATTCCCAGTTTTTTAGTCTGTTTCATCGTCAAATTACCGCTCAGCATATCTCCCGCGTGGTTCAAAACCACAAGCAGTACTCCATGACCTTTGTCAGCCATCTTGATAGCTTCCACGCAGGCATACGGTCCGGGAGCGGCAAAAACATCCCCCGCTACAGCAATATCGATCATGCCTTCGCCAACAAAACCACTTAGAGCAGGTTCATATCCGGTGGCGCCTAAAGTAACAATAGTGACGCGATCGGCTTCTTGTAATTTATTATTTACGATAAACTTGCCTCCCTCCAAACTAAGGAGATCTTTGTTAGCCAAAG
>CAYVGQ010000101.1:1051-5389 GCA_964450295.1 uncultured Phascolarctobacterium sp.
ACCCTCCAGCAATTCAGCAGTTATATTTTCAGGATCATTAACAAATTTCTTCATATTTTTTAACCTCCAAAAGTTTATTTAATTTCGCCTTTGAACAAAATCAAAAGACTGCCGTTAACCCGACAGTCTTTTCACAACTTTAGACAGTACCTTCCTCCAAAATACCCAACTTCCGGCGCCAGTAACGTGAATAAACCGCGCCGGCAGGATTATTCGCCAAAACCCGATCTTTGGTAATAATGCTGGAACTTTAGATTCCATGGTGAACAACATATCATGCCCAACACACAGACCCACGATAAAATTTAGCTCTGTACCGCCTTCGTTGAGCAGGCGTGCCTGTACTTTAGGGTTACACATAGCCTCACGCTGCCCCGGTTTGATTTTATCCAGATTCATCATATCTTTATCTACCGAACAAACTTTGCAGCACACCGACTGCACTTCAAAACCTTGAGTTTTAAAATACTGTGCGCAAAAATGCGCTTCATTCGCCAAACCTATACAAAAAGCAATTCCGATTTTCTTAACACCCATCTCCTTAGCAAAAAAAGCACTTTCCTCTAGGCGGGTCATTTTTAAATAGTTTAAGCTTTCCGTCGCTGATGAAGCCCGCATCATTTTTTTATCTTCGTCAGTATAGTACTCGTTGATTTCTTCGTGACTGATACGAGTACAATTCTGTCCGCTGGTATAGCATTTGTGATGAGAACAAAAAGCACAATTCATAAGTCATTCCTCCCGATCTATTTAATCTATCTCGTAAGTATTCGCTATTAAATCAACAAATCCTTTTTCATTTTTCTAATCATACTTCTCCCTCATGTTAGTAGCCGCCGGCACTCCGCTAACTAGAAATAATTCCTGTTTTATGATATTATAGTTGTTGTACTTTTTACTTTTAAACCTATATATAATGGTTGATATTTTTACAGGCAGGTACTTATGCAAAAAAATTCTTTTGCTTATCCGATAGTCTTGAATCTAAAAAATAAAAAATGCGTTATCATCGGCGGCGGCACTGTCGCATTACGCAAAGCTTTGGTTTTAATAGAGGCCGGGGCTGAATTACTTGTTGTTGCTCCCGACGCTGATCCAAAGATTTCCACTCTCGCTAAAACCGGTTTACTGAGCTTAGCGCTGCGTGCTTATGCTGATGCTGATCTGCAAAATGCTTTTATTACCGTAGCCGCTACTAACGATTTTTCCTTAAACAGAAAAATCGCCGCTGCCGCCCCCTGTCTTTGCAACGTAGTGACAGAACCGGAGATTGGTAATTTCAGCGTTCCTTCTACCGTGCGTAAAGGGAGCCTGCTCTTTAGCCTTTCAACAGGCGGTATGCCTGCTCTAACGCGAGTTCTTGCCAGTGATCTGCAACAATACTACGGCGATGATTTCGCAGCATTCAACGACTTTCTTCACGAGCAGCGTTTGGCTCTAAAAACTACCTCTACTACTTCCAAACAACGCGCCGCCTTCTGGCGGCAAACACTAACTCAATCGGTCCTCGACATGCTACATGCAGGCCGCCTTGATCAAGCAAAGGAGATCATTACAGATGCAGCTAATCGTTTTAGGCTTGAATCACAAAACAGCGCCCGTTGAAATCCGCGAACGTTTTAATTTTTCGCAGGATAAAGTGGCACGTGTGCTGCGTCGTCTGATCAACAACGACAATATAAATGAAGCGATTTTGCTCTCGACCTGCAACAGGACAGAGCTTTATTTAGTCTTGGAAGACCCGACCGCCGGTGTTGCTTTTATTCGCACATTGCTGCGGCATTTGGCCGGCGCACAGTATAGATCTGATTATTTTTACAATTTGACAGGCATAAATTGTGTTCGTCATTTATTTAGAGTTGCTTCCAGCTTAGACTCGCTCATCCTCGGCGAAGGGCAGATTCTAAGCCAGATCAAAAGCGCTTATAACCTATCTCGTAGTCGCGGCATGACAGATATCCTTCTAAATACTGTATTTACTCGTGCCATTACCGTAGGGAAACGTGTCCGTACCGAAACCAAAATAGCGTTCAGTTCTGTATCCGTTTCTTCAGCCGCCGTTGATCTGGCGACCGACGTTATAGGTGATTTAACAAAAGCTAATGTTCTGGTGCTTGGTGCGGGACGTATGAGCGAACTTACCGCCCGCCACCTTATTGACAAAGGAGCCCGAACAATTTTTGTCAGCAATCGTAATCTTGAACACGCGCGCGAGCTAGCGCAAAAATTCAATGGCAAGGCTATTCCTTACAACAATTTTATGCAACAGGCTGTAACCGCCGATATCATCATTACCTCCACCGGTGCGCCACACTATGTCATAACCGAAGCAGGCATACGCAGCATTATGCCTCAGCGTCACGGCAAACCGTTGATACTTGTAGATATAGCTGTACCCCGCGACGTAGAAATCGAAGGTGTTACACTATACAATATAGATGATTTGGAAGACGTTGTCGATGTGAACAAAAATTTCCGTTCTGCCGAAGCAAAAGTTGCAGAAGTTCTTATCGAAGAAGGCATCGTAGCATTAAAAGAACGTTTGCGTTACCTGACTATGCGCCCGGTCATGGTACAACTACACGAAAAAATGAATTTTCTGCGACAGAAAATTTTAAAACGCGCTTTTGCAAAGTTGCCCGAACTAACCCTTAAAGAACGACGTATTATTGATATCATGACCCAGCGCTTAGAACATAAATTCCTGCGCGAACCAATGACGGCAATGAACAATGCCGCCGGCACAGCCGATGAAGAACGTTATAAAAAAATGATCTGTGAGCTCTTTTTGCTCAACGATTCCGGAGAGGACTATATTGGTGATGAAAACAAATTTTACTATTGGGACTAGGCAAAGTTTGCTGGCCTTATGGCAGAGCAATCATATTGCCGCGCGTCTGCGCGAAAAATATCCGGACTGTACGGTAACCTTAAAAAAAATTGTTACTAAAGGTGATCGCATATTAGACGTACCGCTGGCTAAGATTGGCGGCAAAGGCTTATTCACCAAAGAGTTGGAAACAGCTCTTTTAGATGGCGAAATAGATCTGGCCGTGCATAGTCTAAAAGATATGCCGACAGTATTGCCGGAAGGATTATGCCTGACTGCTATTACCGAACGCGCCAACGCCGGCGATGCTTTTGTCAGCAATAAATATGCTTCTATTGAATCAATGCCGCAGGGTGCAATACTTGGCACCTCTAGCCTGCGCCGCAAAGCGCAGCTTCTTGCGGTTCGCCCCGACTTGAACATTGTTGATTTACGCGGTAATGTTGATACCCGCCTTCGTAAACTAGATGAAGGTACTATGGACGCTATTATTTTAGCTGCGGCCGGATTAAACCGCTTAGGCTACGGCGACCGCATCAAAGAAATTATTCCCCATAACTTCTGTCTGCCGGCAGTTGGTCAAGGAGCTTTGGCTATTGAATGCTGCTCTGCTAACACTGAAGTAAGAACAATGCTGAATTTTTTAAATGATTTACCCACTAAACAGTCTACTGATGCCGAACGGGCTTTTTTAGGACTGATTGAAGGCGGCTGTCAGGTACCGATTGGTGTCCATGCTGTTACAGACGGTCTTGATATCACTATTGAAGCGGTTATTGCTTCTTTAGACGGGCATACCATTTTACGCGATACAATCAAGGGTGCAGCAGCTGACGCTGCGATGCTGGGTCAGCAACTTGGCAAAAAAATGTTAGATCAGGGCGGCCGTGCAATTCTCGCCGAGATCATATAAGGAGAGAACTAAATGATAAAACAAGGAAAAGTTTATTTGATTGGTGCAGGCCCCGGTGATCCCGGTCTGCTTTCAATTAAAGCTATGGAATGTCTGCAAGCAGCTGACGCTGTTGTTTATGATCGTTTGGCCGACCCAAGAATTCTTGCTTATGCCAAACCGGAGGTCGAAATGATTTATGTTGGCAAAGCTTCTGCCAATCATACAATGCGCCAGCCTGATATTAACAAATTACTGGTAAAATTAGCCGCCGCAGGTAAAGTCGTAGCCCGTCTTAAAGGCGGCGATCCCTTTGTCTTTGGCCGTGGTGGCGAAGAAGCGATTGAACTTCTAGAAGCCGGTCTAAGCTTCGAATTCGTTCCCGGAGTTACTTCGGCTATCGCAGTTGCTGAATATGCCGGAATACCTGTCACGCACCGTCATGTAGCTACTTCCTTTGCTGTTATTACCGGTCATGAGGATCCTAACAAAGGCGCATCAACTATCAACTGGAGTGGCCTGGCTACTGCCGTAGATACGCTGGTCTTTTTGATGGGTGTTGAAAATTTGACCAATATCACTAAAAACCTTATCGCTAACGGACGTAGCGCCGATA
>CAYVGQ010000102.1:0-3398 GCA_964450295.1 uncultured Phascolarctobacterium sp.
AAAAACCACGCCGGATAATATTCTCCCCAAATTTTAACTTTAATTTATCAACCGCTAAATTTCGTTTGCCAAGTTTTTCATCCTCATCAAAATTTAATACCGGTACTGCGCCAACAGGCTCCAAACGCGCCACGCTTACTCCAAGCAGCCTAACTCCCTCTGTCCACTTTACAGTCTGCGCAAGTTTACAAGCAAGTTCAAATATTTCTTCGTCATACGCAATCGGGCCTTCCGACGTGATACTGCGGGTAATGCTTTTGAAAGAAGCAAACTTAACTTTCAGCGTCACCGTATAGGCAACAGTACCGTTGCGTCTTAAACGCCAACCAACACGTCCGCAAAGATCCAGTATGGCATGTCTGCGTTCTTGCATAGTATGCAGATCACTTTCAAAAGTGCATTCCTTACCGATGGATTTAGCTGCATAACTATTCACAACAGGACGGTCATCCAAGCCCAGGGCAAACTGTTTTACAGTTGCAGCACTACTACCCAGAGCTTTAGAAAGAATACTCGTATCCGCTGTGGCTATTTCTCCTACTGTGGCTATACCCAACTGCAGCAAACTTTGTTCGGACCTGCTTCCAATACCAAAAATACTGCGTACCGGCAGTGGTCTAAGCAATGCTTCAGCGTCTGTAGCTCTAATCACGACCAACCCATCCGGCTTTTTCATATCAGAAGCCAGTTTCGCCAAAAACTTATTAGGGGCAATTCCAATAGACGCAGTTAGTCCGGTAACTGTTCTGATTTCCTGCTTCACTTTAAAACCAATATTTTCAACAGACCCGGCCAGTAGCTCCATTCCCGAAATATCTAAAAATGCCTCATCTATAGAAATTTGTTCTACCAAAGGAGAAAAGCGCTCAAAAATACCCATTATCTGACACGATACTTCTTGATAACGCCGCATACGACCCGACAGAAAAATACCCTGCGGGCACAAGCGTCTTGCCTCCGTCATTGGCATGGCCGAATGTACCCCAAAAGCACGTGCTTCATAAGAGCAGGTCGCAACCACACCACGATTAGACTGCCCTCCGATAATAACAGGTAAATTCCGCAACCGGGGATTATCAAATTGTTCAACCGATGCAAAAAACGCATCCATATCCACATGCATAATCCGTCGACGCATAAATAACATCTCATTTCAGCAATTAACAATAAAAAAGTAAGAAGCTGCAAGAACTAAACTTCCTTCGCCTCAAACAAACTTTTTTCTGCAAGGTCAGTCTTTTCTTGCAAAATATTTTGCGCTAAAGCATAGCATAATACATTATAACATAAACATACGTTTTTGGGAATTGGCATAGACAACTGTTTTATTGACATAAGTCGTTAATGCAGTTATGATTATTTACAGTATAAAATTTTCCTCAGAAAGGAGGGCTTGCCAATGTCCCGGCCACTCAAATGGCGTAAAATCTGCTGTCTACCCACTACCAAAATTTTTGCTCCAAAAGAATGCGCCCCAAAGGGGGAAATAACCATGACTATCGACGAATATGAAACCATCCGTCTGATTGATTTAGAAAACTGTACACAGGAAACCTGTGCTCTGGCAATGAATGTTGCTCGTACCACGGTACAAAAAATTTATGAAGAAGCCCGCCGCAAATTGGCCGATGCTTTGATTAACGGGAAAGAACTTGTTATTGAAGGTGGCGAATTTAAAATTTGCGACGGTCACAATCAAAACTGTATCCGAGCTACATGTCGTCGTATGCAACGCAATGAAATTACAAAAAATATCTAAATTAATTAAAAGTTTAAAATGAAATTATCAAAATTTCAAACAAAAAAGTTTATAATTACCATAAATAAAATCTCCGGCTGTTTTTTTACAGCCGGAGATTTTATTTACTTGAATCCTTCTCGTTCTATTATACGGTCTAAAATATCGCCTGCTTTAAAAATCACCAAATTACATTTAACCTCATCGTTACGATGCCTTACCTTCAACTCAGCACAATCAATAGAGCCCATTTCGCTGATAAAAGTTTCAATAAACTCCTGCTCTAAAAGCTTAATTCTTCCACCCTCATGCCCATTACGTTTAACATATAAAGCGCTCAGAACCATTACCCCACCGGTGATAACCCCGCAGCTGCTTTCAACACCCATACCACCGCCAAAACCGGAAGCCAGTTTCAACGCTTCCGCCGGCAGCTTCAAATCATAAGCCCAATTAGCTCCGTAAAGGATTTTTTCAGCACAATTCAGATCCATCGCATTGCCGAATCCGGTCTGCAATAATTTTAACAACACTCCTGCTCCTCCAAATCTTTTATAGCTTAACTTCAACAATACTGCCAGCGGCCTTGCTTGCAGGAAGATCTATCAATCGCTGGTTATTGCTGCCGCGAAACGGTAGATCAAGATTACGTTGAGCCAGAATAAATGGACCATCGACTAAAACATCTACTGCTCCAAGTATAGGATAATTCTTAACTTCATCATAACAGCAACCTGTATAACACCAAATAGTAAGTTTCGGTCTTTCACGGCGCACAATTGTCAAAAACTCTAATACCTTATCGGCCTGAGCAAGAGGGTCACCGCCACTTAGAGTTATGCCTCTATGCAATGGCGTCAACTTTGCAAATACCTCATCTGCCAGCTGCCTAGCTGAATAAGCAGTACCGCCTTCAAAAGGCAATAAATCCGGGTTATGACAACCTTCACAGTGACGTGGACAGCCCTGAAAGAAAATAACAGTTCTAATACCCGGTCCATCTACAATGGACTCTTCTAAAATAGCAGCTACTTGCAACATTTTTTGCCTCTATTCTGTACAGCAGACAGATCGATGATAAGTCTGCGTCAAAGTTTGTTCACAGATTGGGCAGTAATCGCTGTCGATAATGCCTGTATAACCGCAGGATTCGCAGTAATCAATGGGAAAGTTTATGCCAACATAACCACAGTCACACTCAAGCATCTGCCGCAACACATCTTCTACAGCGCCAAGATTATTTGCCGGCGACGAAGCAAACTCAACATAACTGATATGTCCGCCGTTAGTAAATTTATGATAAGCCCCTTCCAAGCGCATTTTTTCAAAAGCACTGATTGGATAAGAAACCGGCACATGGAAAGAATTCGTATAATAGGCTTTATCAGTTACCCCCGGAATCATCCCATACTCCTTACGGTCCATACGGATAAAGCGCCCGGAAAGTCCTTCAGCAGGAGTTGCAATAAAACTGTAATTCAAATCATATTTGTCACTCATATCGTCAACTTTTTTGCGCATATGCCCGATGATTGCTTCACCAAGCTGCTGTGCTTCTTCGCTCTCTGCATGATGGCACCCCAGCAGTGAAGTCAGGGTTTCGGCAAGTCCAATAAAACCTACGCCCAAAGTTCCGTGTTTGATAGCTTCTTCCACTCTG
>CAYVGQ010000102.1:3408-5379 GCA_964450295.1 uncultured Phascolarctobacterium sp.
TCGTTTCCCAGCTTATCGCTATCCATGTACAGGCCTTGACCCATCAAAAATGGCAAATCTCGCACTCTTAGACTGGCTTGCACTTTATAACGATGATAAAGTTGCTCCCGTACAAGTTCCAGCATATTATCTAACAAACTGTAGAATTTGTCTATATTGCGTTCAGCTTTGATTGCCAGTCTTGGCAAATTGATTGTCGTAAAAGAAAGATTACCACGACCGTCAGTTATTTCCGCACCGCATCGATTAGCCATAACACGTGTGCGGCAACCCATATAGGCTACATCGCCGCCATATTCTTTATTAAAAGAGGTATCCATAAAGCTAAACGTAGGATTAAGACGTCTAGCCGCTACAGAAATAGCCAATTGAAACAAGTCATAATTGGGGTCGCCTTTATCCAGATTTATCCCGCGTTTTACACGAAAAATGACATTTGGGAAAATTGGATTCTCGCCGCGTCCAAGTCCTTTACTATAAGCTTTTAAGAGATTTCGGGTCACTTTGCGACCATTTTCTGAAGTATCAAGTCCAAGATTTAGACTTGAAAAAGGCACCTGCGCGCCGGCGCGAGAATGCATGCTGTTCAAATTATAAACTAAAGCTTCCATTGCTTGGAACACTTCTTCTTCGGATGCCCCATCCATAAACGGCGCCATATCAAAATCAAAATAACCGAAAGATTGTCCCCCGAACATATCGTTCTGGGAACTTTGTAAAATAATCGCCGCTAAAGCAGTCGCAGATCCGGGACGTTTAGGCGGACGAATGAACCCATGCCCATTGTTGAACCCATTGCGCAACAAACGCCCTAAAGGTATATTCAGGCAATTTAAAGTTTTACCATAAAAATCAAGATCATGAATATGCATATCGCCACGTTTATGAGCATCGGCCATTTCTCGCGGGATCAATCGGTTAAGATAAAATTCACGACTTGCGGCAGAAGCAATCTGCAACATTTTGGCAGAAGGAGAATTAGAAATATTCGCATTGTCGCGATCAGTTTCTTTTAATATTTCTGCTACTGTATCCATCAGTTCGCTGCGTGAATTACGCATACCGGTTCTCTGAGCACGATACAAAATATAAGACTTGGCAGTACGGGCATGCCCACTCTCGATTAGAACCTTTTCCACTATGTCCTGGACATGTTCTACATCAATAGTTTGCTTATTTTCATTTTTTAATGCTTTTAGAACTTTCAGCGTCAGTTCCATAGCCAATTGCCTGTCAGCACCGCCAACGGATTTCGCTGCTTCAAAAATGGCATCAGTAATCTTGGTATCGTCAAACTCTACCAATCTGCCATCACGCTTACGAATCATCATTTTTTATCACTCCGATCAACATTTTCATTATTTTTAATAATCCTTTGTAATTCCTGCATAAAATTATTGACGTCTGCAAACTGCCTGTATACTGAGGCAAAACGTACATAAGCAATCTGATCCGTTTTTTCAAGCTGATTCATGACGGCTTCACCAATAACCTCACTTCTTATTTCAGCTTCGCCGCGCATACGCAGTTCACGCTCAATATGCTCAGAGATTTCTTGAATTTTCTCGTAAGAAATCGGTCTTTTTTCAAACGCTTTAATCAAACCGCTCAAAAGTTTCTTAGCATCAAACAGTTCGCGGCGGCCATCTTTCTTGCTTACCATCAGCGGTGTCTCTTCATATTTTTCATACGTAGTGAATCTGCGTCCACAATCGGGACACTCACGACGTCTGCGAATAGAAACCCCCTCATCAACGGCGCGGGAATCAACTACACGGCTATCACGATAAGAACAAAACGGGCACTTCATAAAGTCACTTCCTTTTACAGCTTTATTTATATTAGCGCTTTCATTATAGCATAACTTTCTGTTTATTCAAACAATATCTTGTGTTTTTTATCGTAAATTCTTAGTGCCTTACCCAATATATAGAAAAGCTCCCTTTGCGTAGCAAGGGGAGCTTAAAACTT
>CAYVGQ010000103.1:0-5346 GCA_964450295.1 uncultured Phascolarctobacterium sp.
GAAAGATGTTTTAGAAAGGGCTATGAAACGTGCCGTCAGCGAAGGCGCTGATGCAGAGTTGGTAGAGAGAATGCGCGGAGGCAAAACCGGCGTCATGGGAGTAATGAAATTTGCTGCCCCCGGTAAAACAGTGGCTTTTCGATTTGATATGGATTGCAATGATGTTGAAGAATGTACTGACGATAAACACCGTCCGCTGGCCGGCGGTTTTCGGTCGCAACATGCTAACGCCATGCATGCCTGCGGGCATGACGGACACGTTACCATCGGATTGGGACTTGCAAAAATATTGGCTACTCATAAAGAAGCACTGGCAGGAACTGTAAAACTTCTCTTTCAGCCGGCGGAGGAGGGCGTACGCGGAGCTCGCGCCATGGTAGCCAAGGGCATCGTCGATGACGTAGATTATATGTTCGGTGGGCACATTGGTTTTAAAGCTACCGAAATAGATTCGCTGGTTTGCCTGACAGGTGGTTTTTTGGCCACGACTAAATTGGATGCTCGTTTCAAAGGAGAATCCAGTCATGCTGGCGCCGCACCTGAAAAAGGTCGCAACGCGCTATTGGCAGCCGCCGCATCCTGTATCGCACTCCATTCTATTTCACGTCACGGACAAGGCGCATCACGCATCAACGTTGGTGTCTTACAGGCCGGAACAGGGCGCAACGTATTGCCCGATGTCGGACTTATAAAAATGGAAACCCGCGGCGCCGATACGGCGATCAATGAATTTATGGTCGGCGAAGCTCGCCGCATGATTAGAGCCGCCGCAGATATGTATAATGTCAATGTAAATATAAGTGAAGCAGGCGGCGCTCCGGCCTGCGTGGCAGATCATGAGCTTGGTGCAGAAATCATGAACTTAGCTGAAAAAACTGGACAATATGGTAAAGTAGTGCCTTACATGGATTTGGGTGGCAGTGAAGACTGTTCCTATTTTATGGAACGCGTCCAGCAAAAAGGCGGCCGTGCCGCTTACTTGATGTATGGCACGGAAATAGCTGCCGGGCATCATAACAGCCATTTCGATTTTGATGAAAAATGTCTTTATAAAGCTGTAGGCATGCTCGCTGAACTGGCTATCCATTACACTAATAAATAAAACAAAGGCTCGCTCTTGGCGAGCCTTTGTTTTATAAAATAGGATTCCTCTTAAATAATAAATTTAATAAAATAACACGCATTTGTCACAAAGGTTTGCTATAATATAAAACAATAAGAAGCCTATGAGAGGAGTTGTGACTATGAGATTACAACGCACATTTATTTTGACTTTGATTTGCTTATTTACATTGGGACTGGGGATCGTTGGTGCAACAGAGCCGGAAAAAGTTTATCCTAGCCCTGTTCGCGACGTCATGGCTACTACAGGCGAGATTATCGCCGTAGACGGTGATAAAGTAACAGTAAAAGGCGATGGCAACTACCCTGTTGCAACCCTAATCGTTACTGACAAAACCCTGCTTTTAAACGGTAAAGATGGTGCGGTAAAAGGTGACGGCTCGTTAAGAAAAGGTCGCAAAGTCACTGCTTACTATTCCAGTAAAATGACGAGAAGCTATCCGCCGCAGGCCGAAGGCTTTGCTATTGTCTTTGGTAAAAACAATGAGAAACAAGGCAAGTATATGCATGTTGAAAAAGTTACTCCCGGGACTGACGGTGCTTCCGTACGCCTGCTCAATTCTAACCGAGATATTATCGTAACTATTAGGCAAGACATTTACGAAAATTATCAAAACATTAAAGAAGGCGACCGTGTTATGGCCTGGTACAGCATTATGACCATGAGCTTGCCCGGTCAAACCAATGCATCTAAAGTAATCGTATTCCCTTGATGCAGAGGTTATCTTTGCTAGGAAGGAAGATTTATTGATGAAAATTTTTATGGATACTGCCGATGTAAGCGCAATAGCCAGAATGGCAAAGCTCGGTATTGTTTATGGCGTCACCACTAATCCCAGTCTGATTGCGCAAAGCGGGCGTGCTCAGGCCGATGTGATTTCGGAAATATCTAAAATTGTTCCCGGTCCGGTCAGTGCTGAAGTTATCAGCACTGACTGTGCCGGTATGGTAGACGAGGCGCGTAAGCTGGCACAAATCGCAGAGAATATCGTAGTCAAGATTCCCTGTCTTGCCGCAGGCTTGCAAGCAGTAAAAATATTGAGTGCCGAAGGCATTAAAACCAATGTAACGCTTGTTTTCAGTTTGGCACAGGCGTTGCTGGCAGCTAATGCCGGTGCGGCTTATGTCAGTCCTTTTATCGGTCGCCTGGATGATGCGGGTGAAGACGGCGTGCAGCTGCTGACCGATATGGTGAAAGTTTTTAAACAGTATGATTTCTCTACAGAAATTATCGCCGCAAGCATCAGAAATCTTGATCACGTCAATCGGGTTATGCTGGCAGGCGCACAGATCGCTACTATTCCGACGGATGTTTTAGAGCAGATGCTGCTACATCCGCTAACGGATAAGGGCTTAAAAAAATTTCTACAAGACTATCAGAGCAGTTTGGAATAATGAGCGGAGCTAGAAAACAAATTATGAAAAAAACATTGGCGAATCTTTTAGCCGCATGTATGTGCGGCTTTCTTTTAACTGCGCCGCAAACAAGCGCGGCAGAAGCCATCTGGCCTAAGCAAGGTGTCCCCGAATATAGCGAATTACAAGCAAAAGTAAGAGCCTCAGGACCGAAGCTTCTGTTTTCAGACAGCCCGGAAACTGTTTATACAACCGGTGTTCTATATCGTGATACTTTGCAGGGCGAAGGGCGTTTGTTTTTTCATCATGTCAACGGTAGCGCTAAGTTAAAAAAATTGGGTGTAATTGTTAAAAACAATGGACCGAGACCTGTTCAATTTACTATTAACCGCAGCGGTATCGCTGGACCCGGTCGTGATTATCAGGCTGTCGGCAAAAAATCACAGGCGCATTATTTTGTTGAACAAGAACCACAAACGAAGAGTATTGGTTTTGGGCGAAATATAGAACTGCTGGGCGGTAGCGGAATGCTGCTGCCTCCTGAAACACTACTTACCGGCACCATTGACTTTACGAGTGACCGACCGGTGGAAGTGACGGTGCTGATGTGTGAACCGGAGACTGACATTGAGTTGTTCGCCGAACTGGCTGGGCAATTGCCCATGGATGAACATCCTTTGCGCGGTACATTTTTACAAGCAGATTTAAATTATCGGTTGCGGCGTCCGCTTGCCACTGACAAGGGCGCTGTTTATGCGTTACTTTTGGCAGACAGTCAAACGGGAGAATACCTACGCGGCACTGACGCAACCACGGGTGCATCTGCTGAAAATTATGGTAACTATGGTGTTGTTTATAATATTGATTATAAACTGCAAGGCAATCAGTCGTATGAATTGTGGATTAATCCCTGGGGTGGCATGTTTGCCGGCGTGGGCGTTTTACAACAGGGCGGCGAACGTCAGCTTATCGATATTCCTACCCAAGCGGCCTTCGGTCGCTTGGGTGAAGAAGGCTTCAGAATAGCACGGTTGGAGCCGGGGAGCTCAGGAAGATTTACTTGGTCACCGCCGGGCGCATCCAATCTGCCGATTAGGCTTTTTTGGCTACCAGCAAAGTAGAGATCCATCGCCTACAATTAGCAATCAAAAGGAACAATGCTCAGCATTGTTCCTTTTTTATTGTATAAAATCAAACAGTATGGTTGGCTAATTATAGAAAGTTTAAGCCTCCAAAAAAGAAAGATTTCTATTTCCAAGAGTAATTACTTTTAGAATTTAAATAATAGAAATTATTATTTGACAATAGATAATTTTGGTGCTACTATGAAAATTACAAAGATTCGGAATTAAAAGAATAAAGATGACAAAAAGGAAGGGATCAGAATGAACAAGTATAAAACAAAAATGATTTTGGCCGCGATTATGGCCCTCCCAAATTTTGCTTATGCTGTCGATTATGATTCATCGACACCGACGATCAATAGTTGGCAACAAGTGACTTTAGATACAGATAAAACATATTCTGGTGAAAATAGTATTATTGGTATTGACCACTATAATGTAAAGAGCAAGGGTATTGTGATAACACCCGGCAAGACTGTGACGATTACCTCTAACTCTCCTGATATGATTACAATCTTGGGACGACCGTTGCCTACACAGACTGTAGAAGATATGGATGGATTATATATGGAGACCAATACGTCCGGTCAGACAACTTCCGTAACGGTTGATTCTGTACTGGCTATTGATACTGATATTTCGACGCAGCCGAATAATACACAGGGCATTAACCTTATTGCTAAAGCTAATAATGCGGAGACTAATGCTACCTTTAAGAAAGATTTAAGTATTACAGTCATTAGCCGGACAGAACGCGGTAGCGCTAATGCTTACGGTATTCGCACTTGGGCGCAAGTGGGTGGCAGCACTAATGGCGTTATGGAAGGTAAAACCAAGTTAAATATTAACGGTGAAAGCACCGCCTATGGTATTTGTCAAAAAGCGGCTACCGGAGCGGGGAATAAATTAGCATTTACCGATCTAAATATTAATTCGGTAGCAACGAAGGATGGTTATGGTATTAGGCAGGATACTATCGGTAATGGAAGTAAGAATGAGATCGATCTAAACGGTGCGGGACAAATCAGTGCCCAAGGAGGGAATTCTGTACGGGGTATTGTGCAGGCTACCGAAGACAATGCTTTGGCACAAATTAAAGCCGCAGAACTTAAGGTTGAGGCGGAGTCCACGGAAAGTGGCGTCGAGGCAAGAGGAATTTCACAAGAGGGTAAGACGAATGGGAAAAGTAGCATAGAGAGTGAAGGCAGCATGGAGCTTGTTGCCAGTGGCACTTATGGGGCTTATGCCTTGTATCAAGGAACTGCTACTGGCGCGGAGTCTAAGGTAAAGGCGGCAAAATTGGTTAGTTCGGCAACATCGGCCGGCAATTCTAAGGGTATTTATCAAACAGCGAGTGGAGCGAACAGTAGTAATATGATTAGTATCGGAGGCGACACAGAGCTTACGGCAACAGGTGGTTCTTCTGCCTATGGGCTCCATCAAAATGCACAGTCCGGAGGTAGCAGCAAATTTATAGCTAATAACCTTCAGGTGGAGGCAGGGGCAACCGGAGTCACTGTATACGGTGTTTACCAATATGCGCGGTTCGAAGATAGCGAGAATGATATTACGCTGAACGGTTCTCTTACTGTAACGGGCAAGGGGGTAGGTAATGTTTACGGAGTATATCAATACGCTAATGATACTTCTAACAGTTCTCAATCTAATTTGACGGTTGCCAGCAATATCGACATCGCTGCTACATCTACCGACAAAGAGGCGGTGGGTTTAGATCAAAATGTAA
>CAYVGQ010000104.1:0-5323 GCA_964450295.1 uncultured Phascolarctobacterium sp.
AGGTTGGCAAGGCGTATAGCGATGGCAAAGCAAGTCTATGTCAGGTTAAAAATATGGCTGAGACAGTAAAACAGTTAGTGGAGGTTCTGGATACACTGCGCGAGGATTACGAAAGCGGTGGGATGGAAACGGTAGCATTATCTGCTGCTGACTTTTGCCGATTGCTGCACAGTGCCTGTGCAGAACGGCAGGTAGTTTTGACGGAGGCTGACAGCAACGGTATTTTATTTGGTGAGGCGGCCAATTTACAAGGGATGTTGTTTAAGCATGTTTATATTATGGGTTTGCGTGAGGGGGAGTTTCCGCGCAACAAAAATGAAAACTGGATTTACAGTGATTGGGAGCGTACATATTTGAGCAGTATAGGGATTGAGCTGGATAATACCGCTACTTCTTACGCTGAGGATAAATTCTTTTTTGCCGCTGTAGCGACAATGGCCACAGAAAGTCTGACGTTGAGCTGGTATAGTGACGATGTTGCTGGTGCTTCGGCCTATGTAGAAGATGTGGAACGTTTGTATGCTCCCGGGGCGGTTAAAAAGCAACGCGTTGGACGCAGCAACTGGCAGGAGTCTTTGTCTGCAGAGGAACTGCAAGTAAGTTTGTCTCAGATATCCCCGAAACATAATTGGTTGCTGGAAAGCCTTGGAAGCGGTTGGCCTCTGCGTAGTAGCATCGAGCAGCGGCGTGCGTCGGTAACAGATACCTACAGCGGGCTTTTGATAGACCGTCAACTACTGCGGAATGTCAACACAGTTTTGGGTGGTGAATTTAGCGCTTCTAATTTGGAAACGTACGCTCAGTGTCCGTTCAGGTTTTTGCTGAGTTACGTTTGGAAACAGCAACAGTATGAGGAATTGTCAGAAATTGTGGAGCCGACGGTCGAAGGCAGTTTATTGCATGATGTCTTAGCAATTTTTATGGCTGCGCATCTGCACGAAAAACTAACAAAATATCCTGTTGCCGAGCTTTTGTGCGAGATTGACGACATAATGACGTCGGTTTGTGAAGAATATATCGGTAAAAAAATTATTGCCGAGACGGATTTTTGGCCGTCACAACGACGGCGCTTGCTGCTATTACTGCATCGCTGGTTGTCGAGGGAGTTGGACTATCAAAAAATATGGGAACCGTTTGTACCGGTGCAGGTAGAGTGGGATTTTGGCAAGCAGGGTAGCGTTCCATTATCTTTAACAGTAAATAACGGCAGAATTTCTTTGAACGGACGCATCGATCGCATAGACGAAGGCGGTGGAGGGTTGTTCATTACCGACTATAAGCGTAGCATCACGCCGACGGCGGGAGAGCTGATAGTCGGGCTTGATCTGCAGATGCCTGTCTATTTGCTGGCATTGACAGAACTGGAGCCGCAGCACAAGGTTTTGGGCGGCGGCTATTATTCATTGAAGGAAGGACGTCGCAAAGGAGGTTTTGCCTTGCGAGAACTTGGGCAAACGCCGTTTACCGTTAACAATAAGATTTTTGAGGACGAGACAGACCAGTGGGGGGCCTTTGCAGATTTTTGTCGCATGACTATCAAGAAATATGTTGACAAATTACAAGCAGGCAGCTATCCGCCGGCACCACGCAAGCAATGTCCGGAATACTGTCCCGGTAGGGATATTTGCCGTGCTTATGGGCAGTTAGTTACGGAAGGCGGTGAAGATAATGTTTGATTTTACTCAAGCGCAGCAGCAGGCTATTACTGCGCTTGATTGTAATGTTTCTGTTTCTGCCGGCGCAGGTAGTGGTAAGACACGTGTGTTGGTTGAACGTTTTGTAAATATTTTAAAACAAGGTTTGACGGGCGAAAAATCAGAAATTACTTCCGCGGACATTTTAGCTATTACCTTCACCCGTAAAGCTGCCGGAGAAATGAAAGAGCGTGTCCGCCGCCGTTTGGCAGAATTGGAGCAGAAAGATACAGTGAACGCTGTTTTCTGGCGCCGGCAGCTGGAAGCGTTGGAACAGGCGCGTATTAACACTATTCATGGCTTCTGTAATAGTTTGTTGAAGGAAAACCCCGTAGAAGCAGGTCTTGATCCGGCTTTTCAAGTTGCGGAAGAAGTAGAAATGGATGAATTTTTGCAGCGCACAGTGCGTCAGTTTATTAGGAATGGATTGCGGCATGGGGATGAAAGTATACTTCGTCTATCTGATGAATATACTGCAACTGCATTAGTGCAGCATATATTGATGGTTTGGCCTAAGCTGGAGAATATTCTGGCTTACGGAGATCTAGCTATTCCCTATGAGCAGGCAAATGCTGCAGTAGACGAGCTACAAAATAATTTAATAATACTTATGAAGGAGCTGGTGGCAGGTAGGGCGATGATCAAGAGCCCAGCGCACCGCAAGAAGCTAGAATTGCTAAGCGAAGAGCTAACGGCGCTTTGCACTGCAGCCATGCAAAGCTCTTTGCCTGGAAATATGGCCTTACTGGACAGCTATGTTGGCACTTTAAAAGCGACGAGCAGCGATAAAGTGACGGTAAAAGCGGCGAAAGAGATTTTGCAGCGCTTGCATCTGGCGATGGCTGATACTGCCGCACTAGCTTTGTTACCTTGCTGGCAGCAGGTGTTGACTAACTGTGCGCTATATGTGCGTGAGCAGCAGGATCTAAATAATATGTTGGGTTTTGATGATTTGGAAAGTAGGGCACTGGCACTTTTAAAAAATAATCAGCAGGTTTGCGCTAAAAACAATGCCCGTTATCGTTATGTTATGGTCGACGAATTTCAGGATACTAATGAACGTCAGCGGCAACTGGTGTATATGTTGTGTGGCGGTGTTGAAGATGAGTTGCACGGACAGAAACTCTTCGTCGTCGGCGATGCTAAACAGTCTATTTATCGTTTCCGCGGTGCTGATGTAAGTGTTTTTGCCCGAGTTCGGCGCGATATTGCGGCAGTAGGTGGTCGGAATATTGTTTTGGATGATAATTTTCGTACGGTCGACAAGATACTGGACCTATGTAATCGAGTCTTTGCTGTTTTATTAGGTGAGGATCAGCAGCAGGATGTTTACTTTGAGGCACTTAACGCTAACCGCTCAACTGAATTACTTCCGGAAATGTTCTTAATAGCGTATGACAATGACAGTAAAAGCAAGCGGCGGGAAGCTGAAGCAACTGTTGTTGCGCAGAGGATGGAAGAGCTGCACCGTAAAGAAGGCATTGCTTATGCAGATATGGTTATTCTGTTGAGTGCACTGACAAATTCAAAGATATTCGCGTCCGCTTTGAGGCAGGAAGGGATACCTTGTGTTATTGTCGACGGCAAGGGTTTTTATGAACGGCAAGAAATTATTGACCTGTTCAACCTGCTAGTCTTTCTTGAAGATTCTAGCCGCAACTTAGAACTGGCAGGAGTGCTACGCTCACCATATTTTGCAGTTGATGATGAATGTTTGACGGCACTTTTTTTAGCAAAGCGGGAAAATGCTTCCCAACCTACTTTGTGGCAGCAACTAAATCAGGGATTGCCGTCCTCTCTTACTGATGAAAGTCAAAAAAAATTGCGCGAAGCTATAATACTTTTAAAGCAGTTGCGACAAGCTGCAACCATTATGCCGTTGCCCGAGTTGCTACGCGAAATAGTAAGTTGCCTGCAACTACAGCCACTTTTAGCTGCGCAGGAATTTGGCATGGAAAGATTGGCCAATGTCAAAAAGATGATTGCTTTGGCGGAAGCCTTCGCGACCGAGAAACATGGTACACTGGCTGATTATTTGCTACGTCTACAACAGCTTCGGCAGGCAAGCGCGCGTGAGGCAGCTGCTGCAGATCAGACGGATAATGTCGCTGTAACAATTATGACAATTCATAAATCGAAAGGGTTGGAATTCCCTGTCGTTTTTTTACCGGCCCTGGATGCCAAAAACCGTAGTGATACAGATATGTTACGCTTTAGCGATAATATAGGTTTGGGAATCAAAGTAGAAATGGAAGGCGAACTGCGGGAGACTAGTGTTATGACGCAGATCAAGGAAGTAGAAAAAAAACTTACTAATGACGAAAAGCAAAGACAGTTGTATGTGGCGATGACGCGGGCTAAGGACAGATTGATATTGTCCGGGACTTATGACAGTAACAGTAAAAGTAAAAGTGAGAATTGGTTCAACAACCTGAGAAAAATTTTACGGGAACATGAGCAGATGGTGCTGCGTGAATATAACGCCGCAGGGATAGAAGCAGGAACAGGTCCAATTGTGATTGAACCGGAACTGCAGGTTGGGGAAGAATTACTGCAAAGTATCAAGCCACTGCCGGAATATGGATTGGGCTGGCAAAGTATGCTGTCACCTACTGCATTGCAAACGTATCTTATCTGTCCACGCAGGTATTATTATAAATATGTCATGAGAATGCCGCTTTACGACACACTGGAAGAAGCGAATGTTATTGCCGGGGTAAGCTTGCCTGCAAATATACAGGGGATATTGCTGCACAGGGCTCTAGAGCTTTTTACGAACGGCTACAGCAGACAGCAGGCTTGGTTAATAGCATTGCAGGAAAGTAATATTACAGGGGATACTTGCTACGTGCAGGAGCTGTATCTGAACTACCTAAAAAGTGAGTTGTTTCAGAAACTGGAAGGGCGGGAACGTAAGGCTGAGCAGAGCTTTAGGCTACAATTACTTGCTGATTTTGGCATCAAGGCATTTTTTTACGGTTATATTGATTGCACGGTTTTTAACAGTGAGGGTACACTGACTATCATCGATTATAAAACAGGGCAACCACCACAGCAGGATGAACCGCAGCAGGGCTATATTTTTCAGTTGGCTTTATACAAAAAGGCAGCTGAATTGTTATGGGGAAAGCCTGTAAGACAAGCGGAACTGCATTTTCTACGAAATAATTTCTGCTGGCAGTTGACTGAAAATGATGCAGGAGCATTACAGGCTGCTGCAGACTTATGTCGGGAAATATTTGCTAAGACGAAAGAATGTGAATTTGCGGTACAGACTTCTTATTGCGCCTCCTGTGCTTTTGATTATTTTTGTCCGCATAGAAAGCAATAACTGTTTTTAAAACAACAAAAGGTTCTGGTGGGGTTGCTGAAAAGGAGTGTGGAAGATGATTTATATAGGCCATTATGATTCACCGCTTGGAACTATATTATTGGCGGCTAGAAAAGAAGCGTTGGTGGGTCTTTGGTTGGAAAAGCAAAAATATTTTCCAATAGAATCTGAGGGAAAATGTATTGCGAAAGAGGATTATCCGGTGTTGGTACAGACTATGTCTTGGCTTGAACGTTATTTTGCAGGGCAGAAGCCGGAAATTGACGAATTGAAACTTGCGCCACAGGGCAGTGAGTTT
>CAYVGQ010000105.1:0-818 GCA_964450295.1 uncultured Phascolarctobacterium sp.
TTCTGGATTAAATTTAGAAATGTCCGGACAGAATATAGTTATTGACGGGAACATCTATTATGCAGAAAAGCCGGATGCCAAACAGACTTATGGGCTAACGGTTAGTGCACCGAGTTTTGTAATTGAAGCGTTGAGCCCGGGCCTAGGGTTAAAGGATGCCGTTACGGCATTGGGTAAAGTTAAAGGCACTATTGATAAACCGGAAGTTGAAGGGAACTTTGGTTTGGATAAACTGACATATGATCCGCTTTATATAACAGCACTAAGCGGAAAATTCACATACAAAAATGGGAAAATGAGCATCAGTGATGCCGTTGGGAATGTATATGCCGGTCAAGTAAGTGTCAACGGGCAAGTAGATACAAAAAATCAGGATTTTACGCTGGAAATTCAGGGTATTGATCTTGATAGTTCCGTAGTGACGGAAACACAAATAGAGGGACCGCTATCGTTTAAAATGATAGCTTTAGGAACAGCAGACGCCGGCAGTGCAACAGGCGCAGGCAGTTTTCGTATCGGCGAAGGAAAATATATGATGATACCTTTCCGTACTATTAAAGGTTCCGTTACTAGACAACAGGGAAGATTCACTTTTTCTAATATCAAAATAGCTACCGCTGTTGGCAGCTTGGATACAAATATCATCGTAAAAGATAATGGTAAGCTAAATTTTGATTTGGATAAGGGCTTTTTATCGGCTAAGCTAGGTGAAAAATGATAAATTGACAGTATGAATGTAAATGATATAAAATGTATATAATTTTAGAAACGAGGTGTCGTGATGAATCAAAAAGAAAATATGGAAGCCGTAGAGACCA
>CAYVGQ010000105.1:828-5135 GCA_964450295.1 uncultured Phascolarctobacterium sp.
CCGGGAACTATTTTACACAGACTATGAACCGCTATTCCGTCATTTCAGAACACCGATGCCCAAAGAATCATTGGAGCGTTTGATGGATGCCTGGAACACAGGGGAAATTCAAGTATGGGAAAATATGGAAGCCGTAGAGACCATGGAAGAAGAACAAATCGTCGTTATTACTGACGATGACGGAAATGAACTGTATTTCCGTGAAGAAATGGTAGTTCCTGTTGGCAATAAAAAATTCGCTATCTTGGCAGAAATTAGCATTGAAGATTGTGAATGTGAGGATGAGGCTTGCCATTGCCACGATGATGCAGAAGACGAAGAGGAAAATGTGATCATCGCTCGGATTGAGTTTGATGAAAACGGCGAAGAGGTTTATCTTGCTCCTACAGACGAAGAGTTTGACGAAGTAAAAGTTGCTTACGAGAAACTCGTTGAAGATTGGGACGAAGAATAACAATCAAAGTGCCGGACAACTTGTCCGGCACTTTTTGAGCTTTACTATCTATGAAGTGAAGGGAATGGAAGTATGAGGAAGGTATTGCCTTTTATTTTAGGCATCTTTTTAGTAATCGTAGTTGGTGGTTACTGGGTGTTTAATTATACGGGCAGCAACAAAGATAAGGCTACCGGCAGTCTGTATTTGATTACGGTAGAGCCTGGCATGACTACTACTGATATCGCTAATTTGTTGCATAAACAAAAACTCATCAAAACCCCGGAGGCGTTTCGACTTGAGGCAAAATTTCGTGGTTTGGATCATAAACTCCAGGCAGGGAGATATCAAATAACTGACGGTATGTCTAACAGAGAAATTGTTGAAGTTTTGTCTAAGGGGCAGGTGCAACGAACCAAATTTACAGTTCCGGAAGGATATACAGTAGTAAAAGTTGCTAAAAAGATAGAAATAGAAGGTCTAGGTTCCGCAGAAAAATTTATCGAGGCGGCACGTAACTATACTCCTTATACCTATATGGAAACGGATGAACCTAATGTTATTTATAAAGCAGAGGGATTTATTTTTCCGTCTACCTATATGTTTGATGTCGGTATGAATGAAAAAGAGATGCTGACAATGATGGTCAAAGAATTCAATACGCAGATGAATAAAGAAAATATTCCTGCGGAGGCTAAACAACAGAAAATTTCTATGAGAGACCTTGTGAATATAGCGTCTTTAGTGGAGATGGAAGCTGTTTTTAAAGAAGAACAGTCGCTGATTGCAGGTGTTTTTCTGCGTCGTCTGGAAATATATATGCCAATTCAGTCTGACACAACAATACAATATATTTTAGGTACACAGAAAGAAGAAATCAGTATTGCCGATACCAAGATTCAGAACCCCTATAATACATATCAGAATTCGGGTCTGCCGCCAGGACCAATAGCCAGTCCCGGCGTGAGCGCTATTAAAGCGGTTTTGCATCCTGAGAAAACAGAATATTTGTATTTTGTCGCTGAAAAAGACGGACATCATCGTTTCACGAGAAACTATACAGAGCATCTGGCGGCAATAGAGGATATTCATGGAACAAAATAAGGAATTGATATGACTAGAAAAAAGATTAAGCCGGAACTTTTAGCCCCGGCGGGTAATATGGAAAAATGTAAAATAGCTTTACTTTATGGAGCAGACGCAGTGTACTTGGGCGGAAAAATGTTTGGGTTGCGTGCTTTTGCGCATAATTTTAGCATCGAAGAGATAGCGGAAGCTGCTACCTATGCGCATGGATTGGGTAAAAAGGTGTACGTCACCGTTAATATTTTTGCCCATAATGAAGATATTGGTAAGCTACCGGTATATTTGCTGGAACTTAAGCAAGCTGGTGTAGATGCGTTATTGATTTCTGACCTAGGCGTTTGGAGTATAGCTCGTAAAACCGTACCGGAGATGCCTTTGCATGTCAGTACACAAGCCAATACAACTAACTGGGCGGCTGTTAAAGCTTGGCAGGAGCTGGGAGCCGAACGTGTTGTATTGGCACGTGAGTTATCTTTAGCCGAAATCAGAGAAATCGGGAAGAAAACTGATGTTGAACTGGAAGCCTTTGTACATGGCGCTATGTGTATTTCGTATTCGGGACGCTGCCTGCTGAGCAGCTATTTGACCGGCCGCGATGGTAATCGTGGAGCTTGCGCGCAGGTTTGTCGCTGGGAATATAGTCTGATTGAAAAAAATAGACCTGACGAAAACTTCGACCTCGAAGAGGATGAACACGGTGCCTATGTGATGAATTCTAAAGATTTATGCCTAATCGATCATCTGCCAGATTTGGTTAAAGCTGGTATTGGTAGTTTGAAAATCGAAGGACGCATGAAAAGTATCCACTATGTGGCAACAGTAGTAAGTGTTTACCGTAAAGCGCTCGATGCTTGCTGGAATGACCCGGAAAATTATAAGGTGCCTAACAACTGGGGACAGGAGTTAGAAAAAGTTTCGCATCGCCCTTATACTAAAGCTTTTGCCTTTGGTAAGCCGGGAAGCGAGGGACAGGTTTATACAACATCCAGTTATGAACAGACGCATGATTTTGTCGGTCTTGTACTTGCTTACGATGTTAAGCAACAACGTGCTTATATTGAGCAACGCAACAATGTAAAAAGTGGTGAGATCTTGGAAGTGTTAATGCCGGACGGAGAATTGTTTCAACTTGCTTTAGAGGATATGCGTGATGAGGCAGATGCAGTTATTAATTGCGCTCCGCACGCTCAGCAAAAATTTTCGATATTTAGCGAAAAGGCTTTGCTCCCTTATTCGCTACTGCGGAGGAAGGTTATATGACAGAGGATCGAAGTACCATCTACGCGAAGGTCGCTCCTGAGCGTATTTCAGACGTAAACTGGATCATGGAAGGTTACGAGCATTTGGCTCTTGTAAGCACGATTGATCATCAGGAGGGCGTTATTCTTTTGCGTGGTACGCCTGATACCTATAATGATGTTTTAGAAATTCTCGAAAATATGCCGTTTGCAATCGAAATTCTTGAAAGTTTTGAAGAAGCTTTGTAGGCAAATTCCCCAAAGTATGATAAAATATTTGGGTATGGTATTATTTTAGCAAAAGTGAGGTAAAGATTTATGCCGCATAAAGGGGTTATATCGCGTATCGGTAAAATCTTTGATTTTCTTAGCAAAGAACATTTGAATTGCGTTATTATTAAGGACGTTAATACAATTCGTTATTTGACTGGCTTTAGAGGTGACTCGAGTATCCTTTATGTCGATGATCGTCGAGCAGTCCTTGTCACGGATGGAAGATACCTGTATCAGGCTCGTACTGAAGTAAAATGTTGCAATATTGTCGAATGGAAAGAAAATATTTGGCAAACCGTGGCTGAACTGATGCAGGATACTGAAACTGTCGGTTTTGATGGTGATTATTTCACTTATAATGACTTTAATACTTTGCAGAGTCTATTAGAAGGTAAAACTTTAACCAGTGTCGACTTGAAATATATACGTATGGTTAAAGACAAACGCGAACTTGAACTGATGTGGCACGCTGTAAAAATTGCTGATGAAGCTTATCTTCGCCTGCTTGATGAATTGCAGCCCGGCATGACTGAAAAGACTCTGGCCGGACGTTTGGAATATTATATGCGCAGTTTGGGAGCAGAAAAGCTTGCTTTTGAAACTATCGTTGCTTCCGGAGAACGTTCTGCTTTACCGCACGGCATCGCTTCTGATAAAGAAGTTGAGATTGGTGATTTTATTACTTTTGATTTCGGCGCTGTCTATGATGGCTATCATTCTGATATGACTCGCACTGTTGTCTTAGGAATGGCCAACTCGTGGCATAAGGAGATTTATACAATAGTTGAGGAAGCCCAGTGGCGCGGTTTAAAAAATGCTAAACCCGGTATTACAGGAGCGGAATTGGACGCTATCGTAAGAGAGTATATTACCTCTCGCGGCTATGGTGAAAACTATGTGCATGGGCTGGGACATGGTATTGGACTTGAAATTCACGAAATGCCGAATATCAATAAACGTGGTCAGGATGTTGTTTTGCAACCCGGTATGACATTTACTATTGAACCCGGCATTTACATCCCCGGGAAGGGTGGCGTGCGTATAGAAGACACGGTTGTGTTGACCGAAGAGGGCGCAAAAGTTTTGACAGGGGTAAAAAAACAGCTGATGGAAATTGTTTAATTTTTTATATAGGAGGACTATTTATGATTTCTACTAATGAATTTAAAACCAACGTAACGGTTACTATCGACGGTGATGCCTGGCAGGTAGTGGAGTTTCAACATGTAAAACCCGGTAAAGGAGCGGCGTTTGTGCGTGCTAAAATGCGTAATCTG
>CAYVGQ010000106.1:0-5117 GCA_964450295.1 uncultured Phascolarctobacterium sp.
GGTGCTTTTTGAGAATTTGTGGTGGCCGGGCCTGCGCCTGACCGACCCGGAAGTGGTGGGTAGCTTTTTTGAAAAGATAAAACATAAAAATGTGGGTATTATGCTGGATACAGGGCATCTGATGAATACCAATCCTGAGCTTGAAACTGAAGCTGATGGTGTGGAATATATACTTAAGATCATAAAGGGTTTGGGTAAGAATAAAAGACTAATCAGGGGTATGCATTTGAATTGTTCTCTGTCGGGTAAATATGTCAAGAATTTTGAACATACATATAATGAAAATTTAGGTACTATTGAACGTATGCGGCATATTATAAATATAGATCAGCATAAACCGTTTACCGATACGGCCGTACAGAAACTGCTCAGTGCTGTAAAGCCTGATTATGTGGTGCATGAACTGTCATACAAAGATTTTACTGATTTTGAAAGTAATATTAGGACGCAGCTTACTGCCTGCGGCAGAATAGACAATCGGTAAAGACAATCGAAAGACAATCGGGGACGTTCCTTTTTTGTCACCTTTTTTCTTGAAAGATGAATTGCACCCCCAAATGTTAGATAAAAATAACATTTGGGGGTGCAATTAATTTTAGATGCCTGTATTTGTTATTTAAAACAGTGTTCCGTTAGTAAGCTGTATTGGTTCTGCCACAGCTTTTTCTGCCATAGACATACCGATATAACCACGTTTTACCATAGTTTGTAGAACTAAGTTCTGCCTTTTTTTACAGTCGTTTGGATTGTCCAGGGGATTAAGAGCCGAGGGTGCATAGGGAAGCGCTGCAAGAACTGCGCTTTCGGGAAGTGTCAGTTCTATAGGACTTTTATCAAAGTAAGTAGCGGCAGCGGCCCGGATGCCTGTTGCTCCGGCACCAAAATAAGTGGTGTTAAAGTAAATTTCTAATAGTTGATCTTTATTGTAGTGTTGTTCCATCGCTAAAGAAAGCAAGGCTTCTTCCAATTTTCGGTTCATAGTTTGTTCCCCAGATAGAAAAAGGTTTTTGGTGAGTTGCTGCGTAATTGTACTTCCGCCTTGCACGATTTCTCCGGCTGTGATATTTACCAAAGCTGCACGCAAAATTCCATCCATGTCGACAGCTCCATGATTATAAAAATTATGGTCTTCGATAGCCAGCAGTGCCTGTTGCATTGTAACGGGAATATCGGTGATGGAAACCCAGTCCGCAATATTTGTGCGTTCATGAACGGCTTCTTCAATGTTGAATAACAACCATATTTTTTGAACCGGATTCGGCCACTCTTGTTTAGGGGGGAATAAAGAAAATAAAATATTAGTAGCAGTATTATTGTTATCTGATTTTTTTTGAATTTCCGTACTAACAGTTGGATGCACGGTTTTGTTTTGAGTATGATTGCCGCTATTGGGATACCATAAAAAAATTCCTAATGCTACGATAAGGATGATGATTATTCTAAACATAAGTTACCTCTGGTGATAGTAATAATTATTAATACTATTGTATCAGAGATTGTAAAAATAATAAAATGGAAAAATATGATTAAATAAGGACGGAGACAAAAAAGTTTTGAAAAAAGGCTTTTAAAGTAGTACAATATTAAATAAAATAGGGTTAGTGTTTCTAAACAGAAAATAATTTTTGCTGTAGAAGTATTTTAGGAGAAAAATCTAAAAACACTTGCTTAATTATACGTAAAAGTTGTATAATTATAAAACATAAGTTTTAGGGGGTTGGATATGAAAGCTAGTGTCATTGGTGCAACAGGTTTTGTCGGAGCAGAATTATTAAGGCTGCTTGATGGTCATCCGGAGGTGGAGCTTGCAGCGATAACTTCTGAAAGCAGTACAGGTGCAAATATTGCGGCTATGTATCCGCATTTAGCAAATCGTATTGAGTCTACATTGGCTAGCATGCAGGAAATAGAACAAATTGCCGAAGTCAGCGACGTTATTTTTATCGCACTTCCGCACGGACATGCCATGAAAATTGGCAAGCAACTGAAATATCGCGATGTTAAGATAATTGATTTAGGCGGCGATTATAGATTTAAAAACCCAAAAATTTTTGAGCAGTGGTATAAAGTGAAGCATGAAGATCCAGCTACAAAGGCTGTATACGGATTGACTGAATTATATCGCAATCAGGTGCGAGGAGCTAGCATATTGGCTAATCCTGGATGTTATACAACTTGCAGTATTTTAGCACTGGTACCGTTGTTGAATGCCGGGCTGATAGAAACTAAAGGGATAGTTATTGACGCCAAGTCGGGGACGACAGGAGCCGGACGCGGCTTGAAACTGGGAAGCTTGTACTGTTCTGTTAATGAAAACTTCTATGCATACGGAGTTGCCGGACATAGACATACTCCCGAAATTGAACAGGTATACAGTGAATATGCGGGACAAGAAGTTATCGTTCAATTTACGCCGCATTTACTGCCTGTTGATAGGGGAATATTGGCTACTTGTTACGCAGATTTAAAACCAGGCGTTACAGATGGGCAGATTAAAGACGCATTTGAGTCGATGTACGCGGAAGAATATTTCATTCGCCTGAAAGGACAGGGAGTTTGTCCGGAAATAAAAAATGTTCGAGCTTCTAATTATGTTGATATCGGTTGGCAACATGACCAGAGAACAGGCCGAGTTATAGTGATGAGCGTTCTGGATAATTTGGTCAAAGGGGCAGCCGGCCAGGCCGTACAAAATATGAATGTAATGTTTGGGTTGCAGGAAAATACAGGTTTGACACAATTACCTATTTATCCTTGAGGAGGCGTAAAGAGTGAAAAAAATTGAAGGATGGGTAACTGTACCGCAGGGATTTATTGCGGCCGGAGTTAAAGCAGGTATCAAAGCCAGCGGTAATCATGATGTGGCTGTGATTTACAGTACCGTTCCTGCAGCGACAGGTGCGGTGTTTACCCAAAATAAAATGTGTGCGGCTCCTGTTCTTGTAAGCCGCGAAGTAGCCAAAGAAGCAGTGGCACAAGCTATTATAGTCAACAGCGGCTGCGCTAATGCCTGTACAGGGGAGCAAGGCCTTGATGATGCAAAAGAAATGCAGTCTTTTGCTGCCGGTCTCTTGGGTATTGAACCCCAACGGGTATATGTTTGCAGTACCGGTGTTATCGGTCATTTTTTGCCGATGGATAAAATTAAAACCGGTTTGGCTGATGCTATTGATGCGCTGGATGAAGCCGAGGGCGAAAGTTGCGCTATGGCTATTCAAACTACCGATACTTTTATCAAGAAAGCTGCTTACGAATTTGAAGTAGGCGGGAAAATTGCTAAAATAGCGGGTATTGCTAAGGGAGCAGGGATGATTCATCCTAACATGGCAACGATGCTGACTTTTTTGACTACGGACGCTGCCATAGCACCGGATGTCTTGAAAAGAGCAGTAAAAGACGCCGCAGATAAATCTTTTAATATGGTGGTTGTTGACGGAGACACTAGTACTAATGATAGTATGATTGTTTTGGCCAATGGTTTGGCCGAAAATGAAATTATTTTTTCTGAATCACATCCGGACTATCCGGCTTTTTTTGAAGCATTGGTAACATGTGCCCAAGATCTTGCAAAGTTGATTGCTCGTGATGGTGAAGGTGCGACAAAATTCTTGGAAGTGAATGTTGTTGGTGCTGCCACATGGGAAGACGCCAAAGTTGCCGCAATGGCGATTGCAAAATCACCTTTAGTAAAAACGGCATTTTTTGGCGAAGATCCTAATTGGGGTCGCATCGTTTGTGCTGCCGGCTACAGTGGGGCTGCCATGAATCCTAATCAAGTCAATTTGGATATAGGCGGCATACGGTTAGTAGAAAAGGGGATGAATTGTAATGTCCCCCTGGCAAATCTTAGCAATATCATGAGTGCGCATGATATAACGATGACAATCGACTTGGCAATCGGTGAGGCAAGCGCAACAGTTTGGACTTGTGATTTTAGTTATGAATACGTTAAGATAAATGGTGAATATCATACATAAATTATGGTTGAGTTGCTTTATTGAGGCGGAAGTTGTTACCGCCGCAAAATTATTATAAAAATACCAAAGCAACGTGCCGCTACTCGGTACGTCAGCTAAACAGGAGGAACTATCAATGTTACGTAACGAAGAAATTAAAACTTTAGTGGAAGCGCTGCCGTATCTGCGTGATTTTAAAGGAAAAACTGTTGTAGTAAAATATGGTGGTAACGCAATGCTTAATGATGACATTAAAAACAAGGTTTTGCAAGATATAGTCTTTCTGCAATGCGCGGGTCTGCGGCCGGTAGTAGTGCACGGAGGCGGTCCTGAAATCACCATGATGCTGAACAAGGCCGGTAAAAAAACACAATTTGTCAGTGGTTTGCGTGTTACTGACGCTGAGTCAGTTGGACTTGCCGAAATGGCACTAGTCGGCAAGATTAATACTGATTTGGTCGCTCGTTTAAATGTTTTGGGCGGTAGTGCAGTTGGCTTGAACGGTAAAGATGCCGGCTTAATTCGCGCAAAAAAACATCTGGCTGATATTTATGAAAATGGTGAAGTAAATTTGGTGGATATCGGCTATGTTGGTAATGTTGAAAAAATCAACACCGAACTTTTGGAAGTGTTGCTTGATAATGACTTTATTCCCGTTATTGCGCCTACTGGCGTGGGTGTTAACGGTGAAACCTATAATATTAATGCTGACAGTGTCGCCGGAGAAATTGCCGGAGCGTTAAAAGCTGAAAAACTGCTGGTGTTGACTGATGTCAAAGGTATTTATGCCGATTATCGTGATGAAACAAGTTTTATCTCAACTTTGAGCTTTGAAAAAGCCCAGGAACTTATTATTCGCGGTAATATCGACGGCGGTATGATTCCTAAAGTCAAGGCTTGTATTACGGCTCTTTCCGGAGGTGCTAAAAAAACACATATTGTTGACGGACGGGCGGAACATACAATTTTGATGGAAATTTTCAGCGACGAGGGTGTTGGCACAGAAGTAGTTAAAGAACTGTAACTGTTCAATTACAATAAGAATTAGAGGAGATTTTAATGGATTCAAAAACTATCATCGGGCAGACCGAACAATATTATTTGCCGGTTTTTAATCGCTATCAGTTAGCGCTTACTCATGGAAAAGGTTGCTATTTGTAT
>CAYVGQ010000107.1:0-2466 GCA_964450295.1 uncultured Phascolarctobacterium sp.
TTTGAACCCACACGGGTCTCCCCGCCACCCCCTCAAGATGGTGCGTCTGCCGTTCTCTTATTTGCTGACGCAAATCGCCACAACAAATATAGAAAACATCACGCTTGAACCACCTTTCACCCATACATATATTTTTCATAACACAGACAAATCGACATTAAAAAGTGTGATTGCTGAAACCATAATACCCGAAAAGATGGTGCGGGTCAAGAAAAAAAATAAAAAAATTCTTGTGAGAGGGTATTATATATATTTGAATCTTCTGTCTTTCCCCATGCGGGGGCTCCTGTAGAACACCTGAAATATCTTTTCTTAATTATACACTTCTTTTTATCTTTATTCTTCTAAGCCTTGACTAAAAGGACTAATCACTTTATGATGTAGTCAAGAAATCAACTTACAGTCTGACTTCCATAGTTTGTAGCCTATTTTACATACCCTTTATTATCGGACGTAGTTTTTATATTTACTCGATAAAATGAATAAATACTCTCTTTGGTACATTAGTGTTAGACTGATGTACTATTTTTTATGTCTTTTAGTCGTCTTTAGTCCCGCTGAGTTCTCCTAAAGAAACCTTTGTTCACCTTTATTCATTTATACATCACAAGGCTAACATCGTAATTCACGACGTTAGGTAATGGAAAGGCAGCTAGCTGTTAAAGGATACGCTACCGTGACGACTCCTTTTACAGAGGAAGTAACAGGAGAAGACCACCTTCATATTTCTGTTATAAGCGTTTTAATTCTTATTTACTAATCTTGCTATTCATTTTAACATAAAACCTGTTATATGGCTATTATGTGCGTCTCGGCGGCATATACGCTTATTTAGTGTCACGCATAAATACAAAATGCTAAGTGTCGCGGATAATGTAGAAGAAGCCCTAATGTCTCCACATATAACAGATTTTTAATTGTACCACATAAGTGAGAAAGACAATCAAATATTAAAGCAATCACCTTAGAGAAGATTTTTAGGCATACAACAGCTATCCTCCGAGCTTTTGGGTGTCTTTCTGTTTTCTCTAGGGCGTTTATATACATATAATAACAACAACAACGGAGGCACAGTAATTTATGACAAACGAATCAAAACTAGTATTTAACTTCTTAGACGCACCTACAGGTGCAGGAAAGACCACAGCTATTATCAACAGAATCAATAATACGACACCTATAGGCGACTTGGGAAACCCTCAGCGCTTCCTTGTGGTGACACCATATATAACTGAGGTAGACCGTATATGTAGTGAAACTGCTTGTATTGCCCCTGTCGGGAAAAAGTCGGCAGATATTCAACAACTCTTGTCTAACGGTAAAAATATTTGCTGCACACATTCCCTCTTTAACCTGTTCAATGAAGAAACTATTAACATAATCCATAACAGCGGCTACAGCTATTCTCTTATTGTCGATGAAGAAATTAGTGTTGTCGCTGATATAGTAAGCTGTAGACGAAAAATCAACCCAGACAACCCTACATTATTAGAATGTTACAGCAGGGATGATATCAGGCTTTTAGAAGACCAACAGCACATCATTGTTGAGGAAACTACAAAACAAATACGCTGGAATGACAACATTAAATATGAAGGTATTTTTGTAGACCTAAAGGAACGCTTGAAAACAGCAGACCTGTTTAAACATGGTAGTGGAGTTATCCAACTTATGAAGCGGTCTATCTGGGACTGTTTTAGCGACATAACAATTTGTGGTTACCGAATGCAGGAAAGTTATTTATCGTATTATTGTAAGCTGTACAATATTACTATCAATTATCAACACATCAATAATAACTATGAAATTGTTGATGATTATTTACCCGCTAAACCAAAGAACCTTCATTTGCTGCGTCTTTATGAAGAGCATGGAAATAAACACTGTACATATTCTAAAAGCTGGTATCAGACAAATATTAGAAAAGGTGTCCTTAGCGAACCCGCTAAACAACTCCGCAGAGACTTTAGGAACTTCCGCAGGTACTTTGCAAAGGCTGGCGGTAAAGAGTATTACTGGACTTGTTACAAAGGTTTCGACAAAGCATTATCAGACAAATACCTTGCAGCATCCCGCTGGGAACCTTGCAACCTTAAGGCAACCAATAGACTGACTCATTGTTGTGTTGTCGGTTATTTCATTAATCTATTTGCAAATGTCAATATCAAGGGCTTCCTAAAGAGCAAGGGGATTGTCGTAAATGAGAAAGAACTAGCCCTTAGCAATTTAATTCAATATGTATGGCGATCTAACATTCGCACCAACGACAACAAAGAAGTTTATGTCTTTATAGCTGCCGGTGATTTGTTAAACAATTTTAAAGACTGGCTGACAAAATAGGTGCTGTGGGGGGAACCGTTCCCCCCTGTTGAACCCAGCGGGCGGCTCTGGGAGCGGCTCTAATCGTTTTTTCTCTAAAGTATATAGGAGACACAAAAAATAAGACAATATTTAAAGACACATAAA
>CAYVGQ010000107.1:2476-5095 GCA_964450295.1 uncultured Phascolarctobacterium sp.
CCTATGGGGTTACACTTAAAGACACCATAAGACAAATAACAGGTAAGACTATACTGTTGATTATTGATGAGACAACAAACAATTATTATTATTGATTTCTTTAGTTGGTCAAGTTTATCTGTTATATTGTTTATGTCTGACTTTAAGAATTAAGTTCTCTTGTATTTACTTAAAGGTGTCATAAAGTAGACCAACGGGGAACTAAAGATATCGCTTATTTGTCTGCCGCTTCTTCTTTGCTCAATACCCCAGCTTCTTTTAAAATAGAAATAGCTGTGTGTGCTACTTCTTCTATAAAACTCCCTTCTTCATATCTCGTTTTCTCTACACAAAACCAACCGCCGAACTCATTTATATCTTTTTCATAAATATATACAAAACGTCTTGCGGGGATTATTTTAAGCCGTATCGTTCCTTCAATATCATCCTTTACTTTTACGTCTAACGTGTGTTTTTTGTAGCTATTCACAGCAATTTCAAACGGTACATCAGGTAGTGAATAGTACTTCCCCCACTTAAAAGGCTCTTTTTCGACAAATGTTGTACTTTGAGACACCTCCTCAGCTTCCACAGTTACAAAAGGTGTAAAGGCCAGCACAGACACCCCCAAAACAAATAGACAAATAAGTTTCTTCATTGATAATATCCCCCTTCTCAACTTTTATTTAATTCTAACAAAAAAAAATAATTTAGCAATAATACATATTACTAATCACTTAGAATTTGCCACATATTTGACAACGACACTACCACTACAGTGCCCCCACAGTAACAAGTCAAGACAATCCTGTAATTCATCCAGATTGTCGAAGGGTGGTAACAGTACGCCCTGTGCCTGTGCTTCAGCCTTGATACTATCTGTTATGTCTATAACCCCCTGATATTCTTTGCTGGTATATCCCCTGTCGTTTTCGTCCCCTCCATCATTGATATAATATAAACGTTTCCTTACTCCATCGACAATAAAGAGAGACCACATACTACTCAAAATATGCTCTGATACTAAAGACTTTAGGCCAACATCGTGTAAACATTCAGTAGCCCTGTATTTCTCGTAGTCATGCTGAAAGTCGCCGGTGCCGCCACAGGATGAAATAAAGCCTTCCATAATATCGTTGAGCCTTCTATATTTTTCGTTATACGATAAACCCTGCTCTTCTAAAGCTTTTTCAAAGAGGTTTCGCTGGTGATATACATGGTCTTCAACGGTTACACAGACATCAACAAAGATATCGCGGGCTCCACCGATTTCAGCTATCACCTGTGGTAACTCCGAAACCTTATAGGGGTACTGGGGGATAGCGATGTCGTACAAGGTGGCTACAATAGGTCTGGTGTCTACATTAGTTATTTTGTTCATAAAGTACATTTTTATAATCCTTCTTTCATTAGTAATATTGCCATTTCTGATTGTCTAACGGGTTGAACTTGTCGTTCTGCTTGCGCATCTCCTGAGTATCAAGATTGATATAAACCTTCGTTGTTTCTATTTCTGAATGCCCTAGAATTTGTTGTAATGTAAAAATATCACCACCATTTAACAGAAAACTCTTTGCGAAAGTATGCCGCCAGATATGAGCAGAAAATCTTTTGCCCTGTAAACAAAGACTTTTCCTGAGTGTCTGAAAAATACTGTTAGCTCCACTTAATCGAAGCCGTTCACCATATCTACTAATAAAAAAGCTGTTGTTGTCGCTCCTTTGCAATCCTTTGCTAAATACTCAGCCCGGGCAATTAAATACCTTTTAAGTATAAGTTTTAATTTTTTACTTATAGGGATGAGACGCTCTTTGTCTCCTTTGCCAATTATACGGATTATGTCACTTTTTAGGTCTACATCTAATAAAGACAATTCTAAAAATTCACTTCTTCTAACACCAGTAGACAATAAAAAAGACAATAGAGTGTAGTTCCTCAACCCAATAAAAGTATCGGTATCATAAGCATTGAGCATTTTATATACTTCATCACTAGAAAATGTCTGTATGCGCCTTTTAGATACTTTCGGTTTCTCAATGTTCACTAATGGGTTTTCTGACAAATGCCCTTCTTTTACTAAAAAGTTGAATAACGTTTTTAGTCTTCTGTAGTAACCTTCTATGGTGATACTGTGCATTGTCGATGTTAACATTATCAAGAAACGCCTTAGAACTACAGCGTCTATAGTTTCAAAAGCAGACAGCCTATTTTCTTTTACTAAGAATTTCTCTAAAGCTCTGAAAAACTCCTCATATGCTTTTAGCGTTGTCTTGGCTAACCCTAAAGCTACGCAACGTTGCATAAAATGGTTTTTGACAAAATAAAAATCCATGTCTTTAATACTCCTTCCCTCTTATATTTCACAAACTATTCACAATTCACCGCCTCTATTTTTGTATTTCAGTCACACTTTACGCCATTTTAGTCGTTTTGGGCTGTCTGTTGGCACTGTCTGAAACAACTTTTTGTTGCTGGATGGTGCGTTTTAGACAAAAAAAAAGACCTAAAGCTCTCACTTTAAGTCTTAAAAGTTTGTGTTATTATGTATGAAGAACAGCCTAATAAGCCAGTCCTTTAATTTCTCATTTGGTGCGGTTGGTGGGATTTGAACCCACACGGGTCTCCCCGCCACCCCCTCAA
>CAYVGQ010000108.1:0-5079 GCA_964450295.1 uncultured Phascolarctobacterium sp.
GTCATATTCACCTGCCCCTAAAAATAAATATAAATTATTATCTTTTACTAGAGCCAATAAATTATTTAATTGTGGCGAAGGTTGTACTGGCACTACCGCATCTTGATTTAATTTATAAAAATGATAGCCTTGCACTGCAGTTTCTGGCGTGATAACCCATCGAGCACCATTATCACCAGCAATACGCACAGCTTGTTCAAGCAATGCTACATTTTTATGCTCAGGCCCTTCGCTCATTTTTAAATGACACAATGCAATTTTCATAGTTGCGCCTCATTAAATTTTCGGGGATACATAGCTTTGGCTAAATCTTCTACAGCATCAACAGTATATTGAGAAACCGTTAAAAGATGTGCCGCTGGAAGCATTATAACCGCTTTGTTTTTCCCAGCTTTAGTACTTTTATAAGACGGATTCTCTAAAATTTCATTTTTTATGTCTTCTGGATCATATCTTTTTTGAAAAAATCAGCAGCAATAATAACATCCGGCTGCATCGCAAGTAAGGTTTCTGCACTATTTCCATAAGCTCTGTTAGGAATTGATTTTACTCTGTCTACTATATTTGAAATCTCAGGATTATCTGCTAAATAAGTAACTGCTGTTATTCTTTTTGAATCAACTAAATCTATAAGAATTTCATCTGCACTTATCGATAGAGAAACTATTTTTTCTGGTTTTTTATCAAAATTTATTACTGTTTCTGCTGAATCAGTAACACTATATTTATTTACTATTTTATCATTCTCAGTGTTTTTTTCAATTTGGGTGCTGCATCCCATACAAAAATTACAAAAAAACACGAGTAAAATAAAATAAATTATTTTTACTATAATATTTTTATCTTTCTCTAAATATTTTTTTATCATTAAATATCAACTTTTAAAATTACATATGAACCGAAGTAACTACTCCGATTCATATATTTTATTTTTTAATTATGTTAGAACGTATATATGTAAGTAACTTTAACATTCCGTGGCATAGAATAATATTCAGTAGATGTAGCACTTGTCCAATTGCCTATTATATCCTGTCTATTAAAAATATTTTCTATATCCAGCTGTACTTTACTATTCTTATCAAAATTGCTACAGCAGTTATAGACTGGCATAATCACACTATCAAAGAAAACAGTCTCAGAAGTCAAAAATGCTTTAACGCAGTTTCTATCCTTTCTATTCAGCCTTCTTAATTTGATTCGCAACAATATTTACGAATAATTCACTCCATGCTTCCATCATAGCTTCTATAGAAATCTCTCTCAGAATAACACTTTCCTGATTGTATTCAGTCGCTATATTGCAGAGAATGCTTTTAGCCGCGCTCATAACCTCTTCTTTTTCAAGCAGCCCCCATAAAAATTGATCTAATAAATGTATATACAGCGATGTATACGTCAGCATCATGGGGTCTACTGCAATGGCTTCAGTCACATCTAAAAACTCAGGCTTTAAAACTTGTTCTGATGACTGTATTTTAAATAATTCCCATATCTTCAGCGTAGTGACTTTAAATCGTTTTAGCCTTCTAAATACATTGTGTTGCGATTTTGGATTCAACCCGGATTGTTTGGACAGAGCAGCTTTAACAGCCTTAGTTACTGTTTTACCGATTAATTCTCCCATTTTAGAATGTTTTCCAGCACCTTCCAAATACAATTCAGTTTCTGCGTCAGCTACAATAATCGACTGGTCGGTCCCCGATCCAGTCGCCAATCCAGTAGAATAATTACTGCCAGCGAGAAGTTCCTGAATAGCCGCAGTTTTGGCTTCTGTACAGGTAACCAGTGCCCTTGCCAATGTTCCAGGAGGCATATCTGCACCAAGTACCAAAATAATATTGATGGTGCCTAATTTATTAGCTTTTTCCAAGGGTTTATAATACTCGGACGGATCTCCAACCCGTCCGCCATTAGTTTCAATACCACCAGTAACAATAGCAGTAACAGTTAGTTGTTTATATGTAAGCGATTCAATAACAACATTTTCCATATCGGCCGCTGTTCCCATACCTGTTACGAAATCTGCTTCTAGGCCTAGTCGTTTCGCTAAAATCTGCATATGTTCTGTATAAGTATCTGCCAGCATTTCACAGGGCATTCCTGCTCCAATCTTCCCGTCATGATTGAAAACAGCCTTATAGTTTTCATGATAGCCCCCATTAAAGACAGAAGTGCTAAGCACTTTACGTGTTCCTTTAAAAAACAATACAATACTTTTTTCATAACGATAGACTACATCACCGGTTGATACAGTATATAGTTTCATTTCAGCAACTCCCATAAAAAAAGTGTCCTCCTGCAAAGGCAGGAAGACACTAATGTTTTAGAATCCGATTATATCGGTCATTAATCTCAATCCCATCACTCGTAGGGTATTCTAGAGATTGAAAACGGTTGTCTCTTGGGATTCATACCCAGCGACGGGATCGCAGCGTCAAGCACTTCCAACAACCTTCTTATGAAATTTTAACGATGCCCACAACCGCCAGTAGCTTCGCCAGCCATGATTTTTCTGTATAATTCATGTGCTTCTTCACTACTTTTGCCGGCAGCAATTGTTTTTTGAGCATGGATAACGGCACTCCTATATTTGGCATGCGGTCCATCAGCAGGTAATTTTTCAACATCTTTGATGTCAAATTCCATTACCTTCTTAAAAATTGCATGAATTTCTTCAGAAGATTTACCAGCTGCTTTGGCGGCTTCTACATGTTTCATAGCACTTTCATAACGATGTTTGGCATGCGGAGTATCCGGCAATTCATATTTCGGATGTTTTTTACAAGTCATTTTAATCACCTCTTGAATTATTCTTCTTAGACCTTATTACTATATTAGACTACATACCTGTCATATAGTCAAGTATTTAATTATTTTATTTGCGCAATCGACACTCGTTTTAATGCGCACTCACTTAGATATGCTTCTTTAATACCACTGCTATACCAGCGAGCAAAGCAACCTCCGCCGCATAACTTAAAATCTTCGCATTCTTTGCAGAAAGACATTGAGCTCCTAATTTGTTCCTGTACTTTATTTATTAAAGTGATATCTAAACCTCTTTCGGTATTGCCAATATAGAAATCTTTATTACCTACTAAGGATGAACAAGCATAGATATCGCCCTTCGCATCGACAAAAGCAGCCTCGCCATTCATCGCATAACAGTGCCCAAATTCATGGGAAGAATCAGCACAAAGTATTTTAGCTCGTTCCTGTTGAGAAAATTTTATTTTGTAACCTGTTAACAGAGCTAACTGATGCGCTTTACTATAAACTTTTGCCATTGCCTTACGCATAGCTTTTTCAGACGGCGGTTTAAGGATAGCACCTCTACCTTGACCGCGCAGAAGGTCAAAACCAATCCTGCGTATGTTACCTATAAAATGCGCAAATTCAACAATGCCTTCTAATTCATCAACATTTTCATCTGTAACAACACAAGTAATACCCACCGCAATACCGTTTCTTTTTAATACCTCCAGCCCCTGCAAAATTTCATTGGTAGCGCCATTCCCAGCTTTAGTCAAACGTAGTTTATCATTTATACGGGGCCTTCCATCCAAGCTGACACCGATTGCGATTTTATTTTTAAATAAATATTGTGCTATTTCATCTGTGAGCAGAGAAGCATTCGTCTGTATTTGCAGTACAGCAGGCAGATTATTTTGCTTGACATAGGCAACAACAGCCTTTAAACAGTCTAAGTTCAGCAGTGGCTCACCACCGCTGAACTGAATAATAAATTTCTCTCCGCTGATAGTTGCCATATCTACCGCTTTAATTGCGTCTTCAGCTTGCAGCATACTGCTGTTATGTTCTGACGCATAACAATATTTGCAGGCAAAATTACACTGCCCCGTCAGACTCAACACCAGCATTTTTATTTTAGGAGTTTTCATCACTGCGCTCCTCTAATTCTCCTTCTACAGATAAATAGATTTTTTGCAGTTCTTCTTTAGTTTCAGGTTTTGCCTGCCAGAGACCACGTTGCTCAGCTTCCAGTAAAATTTCAGCCATCCTCTGCAGCGCCCATGGATTAACATCTCGTAGCCATTCCTGAACTTTAGGATCAAAGGCATATTTTTCTGCGTATTTTTCATACATCCAGTCTTCCATAACGGCGCTCGTTGCATCCCATTGAAAACTGTGAGCTATATAGTTAGCCATATCAGAAGCCCCTTTATAACCATGCTTCATCATACCTGCAATAAATTTAGGATTGATCGCCTCACTGCGGAAAATTCTTTTTGCTTCTTCTTGAACACTGTGCATGACTACTTTGCTTTTATCCGTACTGTCACCGCAATAAGAACGTGGAGCCGAACCTTTAATGCTCCTTACTGCAGCTATCATACCACCATGATATGCGTTATAATCGTCAGAGCTAAGCATATTAGTTTCATGATTATCTTCATTTTTTATAGTAACGTCTAAACTACCCATCCGTTTACGGAACTGCTGTGGCAAAAATTTTCCCTTAACTCTGCCGCCATAAGCATGTGCACCCCAGCGAACGTAGATATCGGCAATATCATCAATACTTTCCCAGTTTTTAGCTTCTAATAGTGCCGCAACTCCAGCGCCATAAACACCCTGTTCATCACCAAAAATGCGAAAAGCCGCCTGACGCCAAGCATCTTCTTTGTTTAATCCTTCTTCCTCCAGTTCTTGACTGTCGGTAAGTAAATGTTTACGTACATAATTTTGCTCTATGTCTTCTTCCAGGGCACCGACCAGTAAAACAGCTTTGTCTAGCAAGTTCATTACACTGGGCATTGTATCTCTGAATAAACCACTAATTCTTGCTGTAACGTCGATGCGCGGTCGTTTTAATTCCATAAGTGGTATGACTTCCAGCCCTATTACCCTTTGACTGCCATGCTGCCATTGCGGACGTACACCTAAAAGATATAAAAATTCTGCTACACATTGCCCGTGACTGCGCATATTGGCACCTGACCATAAAACTATGCCTACGCTTTCGGGATAACGCCCTTCTTCATCTATATATCGCTCTATAACCTGATTGCCAAGCGTTTTACCAATTTCCCAGGCAGCAGGTGTCGGCAGATT
>CAYVGQ010000109.1:0-5062 GCA_964450295.1 uncultured Phascolarctobacterium sp.
GATACTATCGCAGTTTTCACGTTTACCCAATTTAACGATTTCTTCGGCAGGTCTACCGCCAACGGCCAATAGATAATCACAGGGAATCGCCTGTTTATCAATTAAGAGTTTTGCCGCTCCTAAGACCTCGTTACCGAACTGCATTACAGGTCCATTAGCGCTATAAACAAGTTCCTCTTCGAGAGGCGCGCCACCGATAGCCTTAATGCCCGGTTTGACGACTGTTAAGATAACAAGCTGTCCTCCTGACAGTTTTGCAAGAGACGCAGCATATTCCATTGCCCGCCAGGAATATTCAGTTCCATCAATAGGTACGAGTATCTTTTTGAGCATTTCAACCATCCTTCAGCAGAAATAATGCTATGGTTTTGTCTTATTTTACGATTAGCACCGGTACATTAGCATACTGCGACACTTTAGAACTGACACTACCCAAGAAAAATTCGGCAATACCACTGAGTCCGCGGCTACCTAGGACGATTGCGTCGACTTCGGCTTTTTTAGACAAAGCGATAATGCGCTCAGACGGATGCCCTACTTCCATATCGTATTCTACTTTATGAGGATAGGAATCAACCATTTCTTTGGCAAGTTCCAAAACTTTATCGCCGACCTTTTCAAGTTCGCTATTGCCCTGATTAATTGTAGCATGGTCAAGAGGAACAGCTAAAAGTGCCGCATTATTATAGGGCTGGATAACATTGACAACCAAAATTTCGCTTTCAAATTTTCTGCCGATTTCCAAAGCACTGTGAAGCGCGCGCCAAGCAGTTTCTGAACCGTCCACAGGTACCAAGATTTTTTTAAACATAATACGCACCTCCCGCAATCTTAACTGCAGTCTGAATATTTAAAAATAATTTATCACTTGCAGTTGTTAATTTCTCTTTTTACTTCGTAAATTCCTGCTAAAAGCGTTTTATTTAAATTTATTTTTTTTCGCCTGATGCTTCAGCGATTTTTTACTGACTTTTTTCATTTCAGACGGAGCCGGAGCCTCATCGAAACTCCCACCTTTGACAAAACGATAATACAACAGCATCAGACCCAGGAACAGCATCGGCAACGCACCAATGACGTAGCGGTATTCGGGTTCTACCGTAATCGTCAGAAAATCGTATCCGATAATAGCCAGCGGAACCAGAATAAGCTGCGCATACCGGCTGGCAGCGCTTGTGCTCCCCATAAAACGGACCACCAGTCCGTAAGCCAAAAAAGCTACGGAAAAAGATACAAAGGACATAAAACATAAGAAAATAAAGAATTCCATAACAGCTCTCCTCTTTTAACGTTCTTCCCTATCGTATGGTTGCCCCAGTGCCTGCGGTGCAGCCAAACGACCACCCTTGCGCGCCAGAACCAAAATTAGGACTAAAATCGTAAAGATATACGGTAGCATATTGAGAATAAAAACGGATACCGGCAGACCGATGACCTGCAGATGGAAGCCCAGTGCGTCAATGCCGCCGAAAAGGTAGGAACCGACCAGTGCGCGCCAAGGATCCCACAACGCAAAGATGACTAGTGCTACCGCTATCCAGCCGCGTCCGGCCGTCATATTCTCCAACCAACAGGGTGCATAGGCCAGCGACAAATACGCACCGCCAAGCCCTGCCAAGGCACCGCCGATAATAATGTACAGGTAGCGCAGGCCAAAAACATTGACGCCGACAGCGTCCACAGCCGCCGGATTTTCACCCAAAGCTCGCATAAAAAGCCCCGCCCTAGTTCTGTATAGATAAAAAGCCACTGCGAAAACCAACAGATAGCTGAGATAAACCAGCAGGTCTTGCCTAAACAATACAGGTCCCACAAGCGGAATATCACTTAGTCCCGGCAGCGCCAGCTTATTGAAAACGACTGTAGCTTGCCGCCCGACATAATCCAGCCCCAGATAGCCGGAAAGTCCCGTACCAAATAAAGTTAACGCCAAACCGCTAACAACCTGATTGGCTCGCAGCGTCACTGTAAGATAAGCATGGATCAGAGCCATTAGCGATCCTGCCAGAAGTGCCATCGCCACGCCACAAGCAAGACTCCCTGTTTGCTGCGCGGCAATAAAACCTGCGCAGGCACCTACCAGCATCATACCGTCTACACCCAGATTAGTTACGCCGGCACGTTCGGAAATCAGTTCGCCCAGCGCCGCAAATAAAATCGGTGTACCGGCTGTAATAGAGGCAGCTAAAATCGAGATCAACAAAGTCTCATTCATCGCTCTTGCCTCCTTCTTCTTTGCGCAAACGCAACTGATAGTCAGTAAAGATATCGGCCCCTACTACAAAAAATAAAATTGCACCTTGTAGCATCGTTGCTACAGCAGAAGGAATGCCTAAAGTCTGCACCATAAAGCCGCCAACATGGATGATGGCGAACAAAAACGCTACTAAAATAATAGCAACCGGATGCAGGCGCGCGAGCCAAGCCACAATAATCGCCGTATAACCATAGCCGGGGCTGATACCCGGCTGCAATTTCCCAACGATACCGCTGACCTCGATCATGCCCCCCATACCGCAGATCGCACCGCTAAGCAACATTACCAGCAGGACGTTCCCGGGGATATTGATACCGGCGTAACGCGCAGCCGTCGGATTAGAACCGATGACCAAAGTTTCATAGCCCCAGCGTGAATCACGAAAAACAACGGTTAAAATAGCTGCCAACACAAACACAATGATGATACCGGCATGCACGCGTAAATCACCAAAAGCAGGCAACAAGGCTGCCTCACTAAACGCCGCCGTCAGTGGGAAATTCAATCCTTTTGGATCGCGCCAAGCTCCATAAACTAGATAGTTGACCCAGAGAATGGCGATATAATTCATCATCAGCGTCGTTATTAGTTCACTGACCAGCCATTTGGTTTTGAACCAGCCTGCTAAAAAGCCCCAGCAGCCTCCAGCCAAAGCTCCTAAGATCAGCATGCCCGGCAGCATAATATAGGTGGGTAGCTCGGGATAGGTAAGCGGCAACCAGCTGGCTGCACAGGCACCCATATAAAACTGTCCTTCCGCACCAATATTCCAAATCTGCATCCGGAAAGCAATAGCGATACCAAGACCGCACATAGCCAAGGGAATCATTTTAACAATCGTTTCTGAAATACCATATTCGGAGCCTAAAGCACCGCTAAACATGGCATAATATACTGACAGCGGATCGCGTCCCGTTAGGGCAAAAAAGATACCGCAGAAAACTAAAGCCGCAAACGCAGCGGCAACCGGCACCAAAGCGCGCATCAGCGGACTGGGAGCCAAACGTTTTTCCATTACCAGCTTCATGCCTCAGTTCCTCCCGCTTCAGTAATACCTGCCATCAAAGCCCCGATTTTTTCCGTATCCATGGCGCTGACAGGAAACTCTCCTAAAATTTTCCCCGCAAACATCACGCCTACACGATCGGCCAGCTTAGCGATCTCTTCTAGCTCTTCCGAGACTAAAATAATTGCCGTGCGTTCCTCTTTTAGCCGTAGCAAGAGCTTGTGAACAGCTTCAATCGCTCCGATATCCAACCCACGTACCGGGTAAAGCACGATCATCAGTTTTGGTTTGGCCGCAATTTCGCGTCCCAGCAACAGTTTCTGCAGATTGCCGCCGCTCATCATTTTTACCGGCTGAAAAATCGAACCCAACTTAACATCAAAGTCATCAACAATCCGTTTAGTAGCGGCAACTGCCGCCTCGCGCCGAATCCGCCAGCCTTTGGAAAACCTGCCGTCATATTCCTTTAAAATAACATTATTAACTGAATCAAGATTGGGTACCAGACCCATCCCCAAACGATCCTCAGGCACATAGCTGATGCCGGCTTCAATCATTTCTTTTGGTTTTTTATTTGTCAAATCCTGACCATAAAAAACTATTTTACCGCCCATGGAAGGGCGCAAACCCGCAAGTACTTCTGCCAATTCCCGTTGCCCATTACCCGAGACGCCGGCAATGCCATAAATTTCGCCTGAGCGCACCTCAAGATCTACATTATTCAATCCAACTACATTCATATCATTCAGCGCGGAAACTTTTTCCAGTTTCAGTACCACTTCGCCGCATAGTTCGCAATGCTTGGCATAGGCATTGAGGACCTCGCGACCTATCATCATACGTACCAGCTGTTCTCGATGCATATCTTTGCGGTCGGTGCTGCCGGTAACGCTGCCGCCACGCAGTACGGTCACCCGATCCGCCAGTTCTTCAACCTCGTTGAGCTTGTGAGAAATAAACACAACGGCACAACCGTCATCAGCCATCTTCCGCAAATTGACGAATAGTTCCCTTGTTTCCTGCGGTGTCAATACCGCCGTCGGTTCGTCCAAGATTAGCACCTTGCTACGATGATACAACATCCGCAAAATTTCCACGCGTTGCTTTTCACCCACACCCAACTGCCAAACATAAGCCCGCGGGTCTACATACAGTCCATATTTTTCGCCCAAACTTTCAATGTCGGCCACAATCTGCTCTGATTTCAGCAAAAATCCGCCACCGCTTTGACTGAGAACGATATTTTCTGCCACGGTAAAAGACTCGATCAATTTAAAATGCTGATGTACCATACCGATACCGCTGGCAATAGCGTCTGCCGGGGAAGCGAATTTTGTTTCCGTGCCGTTTACAAAAATAGTGCCTTCTGTAGGCTTATATAAGCCTGTAAGAATACTCATCAAAGTACTTTTACCGCTGCCGTTTTCACCAAGTAGCGCGTGAATTTCGCCCGGATACAGCTCCAGATTTATTTTATTGTTAGCGATAACACCGGGAAACCTTTTCGTTATCTGCCTCATACTTATAAGGGGCGAAGTCATAGCCATGCTCCGTTCATCATAAAATTAATTTGCACCTTGAATACGCGCACCGATCTGCCGCGCTACATATACTCCGCTGGCACTGGCCTGCGACAAGCCTCTGGTAATGCCGGCACCGTCGCCGACGGCGAACAGATTCGGTATTTTTGTTTCCAGCTTGGAGTCCAGCTCTAAACGCGCACTGTAAAACTTCACTTCAACACCGTAGAGTAGCGTATCGGCATTGGCCATCCCCGGCGCTACTTTGTCCAGTGCGTA
>CAYVGQ010000110.1:0-5042 GCA_964450295.1 uncultured Phascolarctobacterium sp.
GGAAAACCTGGCGGTTTTGGGAACACCGGCATTGCTGTTAGGGGAATGCCAAAAAATATCTGCCGAAAATCTACCGGCTTGGTGCAAAAAAGCGCCGCAACACGTATGTATGCCGCAAGCTTCGTCTGTTGCCTTGTTGGCCGAAACGGAATATGACCCCGAACATAACAGTGAAATTTTTGGCATGGAACCATATTATATTAGAAGATCAGAGGCTGAAGAATTATGGGAAAAACGTCAACGTCAGCATGGTTAAATATAAGAGCTTTAACGCCTGCTGATCTTGTTGCCGTGGGCAAAATAGAGGAACAATCATTTTTTGATGTATGGAGCCAGAGCATGTGGCTTGAGGAACTGAATAACAGCTTAACTACTTATATAGTATTGCAAGAAGGCAATAAAGTTTTGGGATATGCCGGGTTTTGGTTGGTTGCCGGTGAAGCACAGATAACTAGGGTAGCTGTAAAAACTGAGGAGCGCGAGCGTGGTCTTGGTACCCGTTTAACAGTGGCTCTTATAAATAAAGCATGGAAACTGGGAGCTACTGCGATAACTTTGGAAGTGCGAGAAAGCAATCGCGCTGCACAAAAAATCTATCTGACTTGCGGCTTTGCCAGCGAAGGTATTCGTCCGAATTATTACGAAGACAACCATGAGAATGCCGTAATCATGTGGCTCTATAAGGAGGGTAGACCGAATGTCTAAAGATATATATGTTTTGGGTATCGAAAGTAGCTGTGATGAAACTGCTGCCGCTGTAGTTAAAAATGGGCGTGAAGTACTGTCCAATATTATTGCCTCACAGATTGTTATTCATAGAAAATTTGGCGGCGTCGTGCCGGAGATTGCTTCACGCAAACATATTGAAAATGTGCTTCCGGTTATTGATGCGGCACTTTGTCAGGCTGGGGTAGTGATGGCGGATATTGACGCTGTTGCAGTCACTTATGGACCCGGCTTGGTAGGTGCTTTGTTGGTTGGATTATCGGCGGCTAAAGCTTTGGCATGGGCCAACGATAAGCCCTTGATTGGTGTAAATCATTTGGAAGGACATGTCTTTGCCAACTTTTTAAACGACCGAGAGTTAGAACCGCCGTTTATGGCATTAGTTGTGAGCGGTGGTCATACAGCTCTTTTAAAAGTTACTGATTACAATACTTTTGAATTATTGGGACAGACGCGTGACGATGCTGCAGGTGAAGCTTTTGATAAAATCGCTCGTGTTATGGGACTGCAGTATCCCGGAGGCCCTGAAATAGAAAAATTGGCGGCAGAAGGCAATCCGAAAGCCATTGATTTCCCCCGAGCGCTACTTAAAGAAGACTATCAATTTAGCTTCAGTGGCCTGAAATCGGCAGTTATAAATTATCTACACAATGAAAAGCAAGCGGGACGCGAAGTAAATAAAGCTGATGTAGCAGCTTCTTTCCAAGAAGCTATTGTTGACGTCCTAGTTCAAAAAAGTATACATGCTTTGCAGGAAACAGGTTTAAAAAAGATAGTTCTTGCCGGTGGGGTATCGGCAAATAAACATTTACAGACAAAACTCGCCGAGGCTACAAGCAGGATTGCAGCCAGTTTGGTACATCCGATGCCGATATTATGCACAGATAATGCGGTGATGATTGCCTGCAGAGGTTATTTTATGTATCAAAATAATGAAAAAAGTCCTTTGGATTTAAACGCAGTTCCATCTTTAAAGTTTGGATAAACGATGTCCACGAAATGCAGAAAGATTGTGGATATTGTGGATAAAACAATAAAATACAGATAAAAAGACGTTCTAATTGTGCATAAAACTGTGGGTAATGTGGATAAAATTGGGGATTGATGTGGATAAACAACGTTGTCGTAAACAAAGGAGCAAAAGGTATGTTAAAGAATCTAACAGTTGAACAAAAAAATATGTTGCTTTCAATGAAGGTTGGAGCAGAGTTCGCTGCGGATGTTGCACATGCCCGTGTGACAATGTATGTTTGGGATGATAACCCTAAATTTATCTATATTTATCACCAGTCCGCTCCCCGCACGCAGTTTTTGGGGGTTTTGCCTGACAAAACAGGACGTGAAGTGAGAATAAATGAAGAACCTTTAGTACATCGCTCTTTACAGCGCAGTGTGTCTTTGACCGGTAAACGTGAACTTGCTTTGGGAAATTTCGTGGATATTAGGGTTTATCCTGTTACAGATACCTTTGATACAAACGAACCGGAAGACTTTTTTATTGCCACCGCCGCAGAGTTTTTAAAAAATACAGGACGTCAAATTTTAAGCAATAATTATTACGGACGGCTTCTGCCGGGCGACGGGTTGATGATCGTAAACAAAGATAAAGTTATTGTTGCGGCAAACAGAACCGCTAAACATATTTTTAAGGTACAGGGGATTTCAAATATTATCGGCCAGCGAACCAATAGTTTGCAGATAAACTGGCCGCTGGTTGGTATGGTACTACAAACAGGTATTGCCGAAGGTAAAGAAATAGATATGCGGGGACGGCTGTTTTCGATGCGTGTTATTCCTGTTACTAACAGTTTGAACACCTCCTCGGCGATAATAATTTTACAGGACATCACCGAGTTGAAAAAGAAGGATACGGAACTACTGGTCAAGTCCGCAGTTATTAGTGAGATTCATCATCGCGTAAAAAATAATCTGCAAACGATTGCTGGGTTGCTACGACTACAAGCACGACGGGCGGAAGCTGATGAGACCAAACAGGTACTGAGGGATTGTATTAACAGGGTTAACAGTATTGCAGTTGTACATGAGTTTCTTTCACAGCAGGAAAGCGGAGAAATTGATTTTGCTGTTGTAGCAAAGGAAATTTATAATGCAATCCTTACCGGGATGGTGAATCCTCATCTAAAATTACAGACTAGTTTTAAAATCACTAATATTTTACTGCCGTCGGACCAAGCAACCTGTATCGCTTTAGTTCTCAACGAACTGCTGCAAAATTCTTTAGAACATGCTTTTAAAGGACGTAGTAGTGGCAGAATTGATGTGAATTTTTTTACAACGGAAAGCGGATATTGCTTAAAGCTTTGTGATGACGGTATTGGTTTGCCTGCCGGATTTATTCTTTCCGAAGTGACAAGCCTAGGAATGAAAATCATTAAAACTATGGTAGAATCAAATTTGCACGGTAAATTTGTAATGATGTCTGATGAAAAAGGAACCTGTGCCATTATTACAATACCATTAAAGCCGGAGGGAATTGTGTGAAGGACTCTTTAAAAATTATAATTGCTGATGATGAAGCATTGATTCGTCTGGATATCAAAGAGATGTTGCTGGATGCAGGAAATAAAGTAGTTGGCGAAGCTAATAATGGTGAATCTGCAGTTGCTATGGTAAGAAAATTGCAACCGGATCTAGTCATTATGGATGTCAAGATGCCACAAATGGATGGACTGACAGCAGCCAAAATAATTACTGAAGAGGGTTTAGCACCGGTATTACTTTTAACAGCCTACAGCCAGAAGGACATTGTAGCACAGGCTAAAAGTTCCGGAGTATTGGCTTATCTTGTTAAACCGATTCGCGAAGAACAATTGTTTCCGGCAATTGAGATAGCTATTTCACGGTTTGCAGAGATTAAAGCGCTAGAAGCTGAACTGGGCCTTTTAAAAGAAAGCCTGGAAACCAGGAAACTATTGGATCGTGCTAAAGGAATACTGATGTCTGTACACGGGTTTTCTGAACAGGAAGCATATAGAAAATTACAGCAATACAGCATGAACAAGCGTATTTCAATAAAAGAATTAGCAGAAGCGGTAATTTCTTCCGTGCCCCGAGATAAATAAAAATTCACGCAGAGCAGATTAGCTTGCGTGAATTTTTCACTTTTTTGTCAAATTTTTTTTGCAAATGGGACTTGCATTTTCCGTGGAAACAGATATAATAATAATTGTAATTAGCACTCGTTGACAATGAGTGCTAACAAAAATGCAAACAAAGAAAGTATATAAGTATTTGAAAGGGGACTTAAAAATGTTGAAACCATTAGCAGACCATATTATCGTAGAGCTTACAGAAAAAGAGGAAAAAACATCCAGCGGCATTTATTTGCCGGATACAGCTTCAAAAGAAAAACCTCAAACCGGTAAAGTTGTTGCCGTAGGCATCGGTAAAATGTTGGACAATGGCACTCGCGTTGCACCTGAAGTAAAAGCAGGTGAAGAAGTTGTTTTCGCCAAATATTCCGGTACTGAATTCAAATATGATGGCAAAGATTATTTGATCCTCAGCGAACGCGATGTTTTGGCTGTACTCTAATAATAGTTTTTAATAAAAAGTGAAATTAAAGGAGTGTATAAAAAATGGCAAAAGAAATAAAATTCAATGAAGATGCTCGCCGCAGTTTGGAACGAGGCGTTAATGCCTTAGCAGACGCAGTAAAAATAACTCTTGGGCCTAAAGGACGTAATGTAGTGCTCGAAAAGAAATTTGGCGCACCTTCTATTACTAATGACGGCGTAACAATTGCCCGTGACATTGAGCTAGAAGACCCATTTGAAAATATGGGCGCGCAACTTGTTAAAGAAGTTGCTACAAAAACTAACGATGTTGCCGGTGATGGTACTACTACCGCTACAGTTTTAGCTCAGGCCATGGTTCGTGAAGGTATGCGCAACGTTGCTGCCGGTGCTAATCCAATGATTTTGAAAAAAGGTATTCAAAAAGCAGTAGATGTTTTGGTCGAAGAATTGAAAATAGTATCCAAAAAAGTAGAAACCAAAGAAGCTAAGGCTCAGGTTGCTTCGATTTCTGCCGCTGATGAAGAAATTGGTGGATTAATTGCCGACGCTATGGAAAAAGTTGGTGATGACGGCGTTATTACTGTTGAAGAATCTAAAACCATGGAAACATGTTTGGAAACTGTGGAAGGTATGCAGTTTGACCGCGGTTATATTTCACCCTATATGGCAACAGATCCTGACAAAATGGAAGCAGTACTCAATAACCCACTGGTATTAATTACCGATCGCAAAATTACCATGATTCAGGATATCATGCCTGTTTTAGAAAAAGTTGTT